>JAHKLZ010000001.1 GCA_020854775.1 Candidatus Woesearchaeota archaeon
GAATGCATGGATCTGCTACAAAAAGCCTATGATTATAAACTGGTCCAATGTGGAGAAAACGTTAAAAATAATGTCAGTTTTATTTGCAATTGCTGTAGCTGTTGTTGTGAATTTTTAGTTGCAGCAAAAAAATTTGGGATGACTCATCCAGTACAGACAACTTCATTTATTCCAAAAATTAATGATGACACCTGCACAGCCTGCGGAAAATGTATAGATACATGTCCGGTCAATGCTATTGAATATATTCCAATTGACCAACAAGTAAATACAAATTCCAGGGATAAAAAAGTTAAAATAAATACAGAAATATGTCTGGGGTGTGGAATATGTGTAAGAGAATGCCCAAATAAAAGTATTGCCCTTGAGAAGCGTAAAGAACAGATAATCACCCCGGTCAATTCAATTCATCGGATAGTCTTAATGGCTATAGAAAAAGGGAAACTGCAGAACCTGATCTTTGACAATCAGGCTTTTATCAGCCATAAGGTAATGGCTGCCATTCTTGGTGCTATCTTGAAAATGCCTCCTGTAAAACGGCTGATGGCTAGCAAGCAAATGAAATCAATTTACCTGGAAAAGCTCCTGGATAAATTTTAATCCTTAGATAGTCATGGGAGCCAGGTCTTCACAGGCTGACACCTTTATCCGTTCCGGGATAACTGACAAATATATTAAAAGTAAATAACGTTTTTAGGAGAGTAAGGGGTTGATATTCAATACAGTATCTGATCCCCAATTACTCCTGTAATCAATTAAAACTGCTTTTTCTACTTATTTAAAGCAGGATAAAACCATAGTTGTTCATTTTCTCTTAGAACGTGCCAGAGGACCGTCCCCTGTATCATATCATACATAGCAAATCTTATGCCATCATGTTTAAATTCAGCATAGGGTCCCTGTCCATCCCAATCAATCTTAATACCTATAACTTTATTGTAGAAATGAACCATCTTCTTTAAATCATTTACAAAAAGACCTATCATATCAAATCTTATTTTCATTTTTCCCTTTCTGCTATAGCAATAAAAAAGTCGAATTTGGTAAGCATTATAAATAATAATATTGGAAAAATATTAGCTGTCTTAGATAATCTGATTATTCTATAGTTGAAATCTTATTTTTCAATTAGATACCCTTATTCTTTTTCCCTAAAAATCACCTTCAAATGAAGAAATATATCCCCTGTTTATATCTGACTGTCAATAATAAAGATTTGACCCCTTTGTATCTCTATGTATTTTGGCAATCTTTTATATTGATCTTTTTTTACAATAAATATATGTTATAATTTAGATAAATTAGTTAGAAGTAGAAGGTTAACTATGAGTAAAAAAGATATACTTTTAAAAGAAATCGAACAAGTCCCTGAACCATACATTGATGAGGTTTTAGACTTTATTAGATTTTTAAAGACAAAAAATACAAAAGAAAAAATACATATAACAATTGCAAGTGAAACCTCCCTTGCAAAAGATTGGCTAAAGCCAGAAGAAGATGAAGCATGGCAAAATTTATAAAAGGGGATATCGTAATAATTCCCTTCCCGTTTTCCGATCTGACCCAGAATAAAAGGCGGCCTGCACTAGTTATCTCGGTATTAAACGGGGATGATATTATTCTCTGTCAGATAACCAGCCAGAATGTTAAAGATAATTATGCCATCTCTATTAAAGATAGAGATTTTAAATCAGGAGAATTAAGACAAGCAAGCAATATCAGGCCAAACCGTATATTTACCGCAGATAAACATATTATTCTTTATAAAGCCGCCAGTCTAAAAGATAAAAAATTCAATGAAGTTCTTAATAGAATAGTTGAAATTATAAGAACTAGATATCAGAGAAAAGCAGTCAAGCAGAGAACCTTCCACTGTATCATTTAGTTAGTACAATCGTCCCCTGTATCATTTTCAGAGATTCCGGCCTTATTTTAATAATTAACAAAATTGGCTATTATTTCTAGTAATAAATTAACAGTTATCGATAATGATAAAATAGAAAGAATTATATTGACTGTTAATTGGAAGGCTTTAGTGTTTTTTATATTTATTTTTTGATTACCGCCTGATATAAAAGAATTACTAACATAAGAATTATTTATTCTACCTCCACTCATTTTCCCCACAAGACCACCAGCGCTACTTTCATTAATAACTATGATTGTTTTAATTGTGTTGTGCAACCTTTATACACTGAAAACACTCAAGATAATCATTATTATTAAAAAAATATACATATTAAATGCCCTCTTTTTTTAAAGATTTTATTAGTGTTTATATTTAACAACAAGTCCAATTTTTCTCTCACTACTAATAATTTGATAAAATTCTAATGTATTTTTTACTATACTGCTACCTGGCTTCGTGTCGTTAACAATGTTAGAACCTTAATTGATGGTCAAAGTGAATATATTTACCTACCTAATTTAAAGGAATACGCCAATGCATAAAATTCCCACACTCCGCTACTCACTATATTTTTAATTAAAAATAAAGAATCAGTACTCTCTAATAAATTTTTTAGATAGCTATACCAGTTCCTTGTATGAACAACCGTCCCCTGTATCATTTATTTTTTAAGTATTTTCCCAGTTTTATAATAAAAAAATATCTGATTATCTTCTATTTTTTTTGTTTTTTCTTTCCATTTTCTTAAAGCTTTATAAGCAACCGTTGCGGTCCCTAGAGTTAATCCGATCGCTGTTGCAGAAATATTTGATATTGTAGACAACTTAGAAATTACTGCCCCAGTTATTCCCCCTGCTGGTATTTCCAATGGTCTCTCTGTAATTGTATCTAATAACTCCAATAAATATTTATTTGTATTGCATTCTTCCTCAATTTCAAAAATTGAAGGTTCTATCCTTTTGTAAAATAGTTTTTCAACATCATTTTTAAAATTTTCATTCCATGGTTCATATCTAATAGTTTCTGACTTATCAATTATAGCTGATCTAAACCTTATTAATGGTTTATCTAGTGTTTTTCTTACATCTATAATCTCATTAATTGTGGCATTCTCAAAATTAGGAAGTCTTTTAAACATTTCAAATACAAGACCAATTTGTTTTAATTTTTCTGCTTCAGCTTCTGTAAAATTTATCTTTCCTTCTTCCATATTTTCTTTAAACATCATAGACACCCACGCCCTTACAGGCGTGGTGCTCTTAAAATTCAAGCTGCGCTTGTCCTGTATCTTCCTCTTCTTGCATTTTTACGTAGGCTTGGATGATTTTTTCGTTGATTCCAACAGTTGAGACAAAGTAACCTTTA
>JAHKLZ010000002.1 GCA_020854775.1 Candidatus Woesearchaeota archaeon
TATTAAACTAGTTGTTGTTGTCCAAAAATCCCCGTTAACTAGAGTGGTGGGTGTCAAACCGTGTGGTAAATTCAAATAAGCAGAATCAGTTATTGACGCAGGCAAATTTAATTTCCCTGTGAGTGTTCCTCCACTTAAAGGCAAATGACCTGTTTGCGAATAAGTGTAAGCCGTATTCCAATTCGTACTGGTTCCTCCTGTCGCGGTGATTGTTCCGTTAACGTCTAGTTCGGTTCCCGGATTTGTTTTTCCTATACCTACGTTTCCGTTGTTTAGTAGTATTAGTTTTGTGTCGTTTTCTGTTAGGTCTCCTGCTGTTGTTTTTGTTATGATTGAGAAGTTGCTTCCTGTTCCCCAACTACTTCCTATTACTACTCTCGTGTTTGGTGTTCCTGGGTCACTGTACATTATTCTGTTTCTTGCTGCGTTTAGAATTATGTTTGTTCCCACGCTGTCTATTGTTTCGTAACTGTTTATTTGTAAACTAGATGTGGGTGTGTTTGTTCCGATGCCGAGTCTAGAATTGGTGTTGTCCCAGAATAAGTTGTTGTTTCCACTTACTGTGGGTGGCGTCGTGGTCCAGAACGTGATTTGTCCTGGTTGTACGTCTCCTTCGTGGTATAGTCCGCTGACTGAGTCTAGTACTTCTGTTAGTGGTTTCCATTCAGCGTTTCCTTGATTATCTGTGGAGGTTAATACTCTATTTTCTTCAGGGGTTCCACCTTCTATTTTTATTTTATCTTCAAATACGGCTGGCAGATTAAATCTTAGTTTCAAATTTGTTTCCCTCTTCTTTTTTTAGTTTGTTTTTTTTCTTTTATATTTTTTTCTTATTTTTTTGTGTTTTTGTGTTTTTTTCGTCTTTAAAAAAAAAGAATTTGTTGTTTTTTGATGTCATTTGATAACATTTATATATTTGTTTTGTTTTTGTTTTATTTATGGCTAATAAATTAATAAGTTTGAGGATTCCTGACACTTTATTAAATGAAACAAATAAGTTTGTTAAAGAACAAGGCTTTTCTAGTGTTCAAGAATTTATTAGGTTGGCTTTGCGTGAAAAAATTGATAGGACTAAGAAAAAAAAATTGTTTGAGCAAAGTAAGCTTAGTGAACTAGAAAAAGTTAAGATTCGTGCTGATTTGGAAGAATATATTAATATTGAATAAAAAAAACTTTTTTAAACTCTTCTATAATCTTGTTTTATGCGGGGGCGTAGTTTAACCTGGCTAGAATAGCCGGCTCCAGTGCTTTGGAGCGATGAGTCGAAAGACGATGATTAATGTTACGGTATGAATTAGAAGTGAGAGATACCGGCCGATGGGGGTTCAAATCCCTCCGTCCCCACTTTCTTTTTTGTTTATTGGTATTGTTGTTTGTTAGGGGATTTGAACATGCTCAAAAACTTTCAGTTTTTGGCACCTCTTAATTTCGTTCGAGGAATCCCTTCGTCCTCACTTTCTTTCTGCTTTTTTTTAATACACAACAAAAGTTATATGTTATAACCAAAATATTTAAATAAGTCTTATTGGTTATATATTATAACATGGTTTTGAAGAATCAAATTTTAGTATTTAAAAAATCAGCAGATACTTTGTTTAAACAGAAAGATTATACTAGTGCTACAATTCTTTATTTTAAAACTTGGTTTGTTTTGCAAGATTTTATTTTAAAAGAAAAAATAGGGGAATCTCCTAAAGATCATAATGTTCGTTTTAGAATGTTGGAATCTTATTTTCCTAAAACATATATTGAATTAGATAAAGAATTTTCAACTTATAGAGATACATATTCTAAAATAACTGATTTTGAAACTTGTAAGAGAATAAAACAAAAGGTGGAAAAAGAAATTGATACATACAAAATTAGTAAAGATTTGTAAATCTTATAAAAAAGTTAAAGATTTAGACGACATTATTTTATTTGGATCTTTAATGAGGGGTAAAAAAAATCCTGAGGACGTAGATATTCTTTTAGTTTTTAAAAATAAAGTATCTAAAGATTTAGAGTATGATTTAAGGAAAAATTTGGAAAAAATAATAGTTAATGTTTCTTTATTATCTAAAACTAAGATTCAATTAATCGACGAGTTTTTTGAGGCCAGAGAAGGTGTTTTTTTCGAGGGTTATAGTTTGTTTAGAGAAAAATTTATTGCGGAAGAGCGAGGTTTTAAATCTTTTGGTTTATTTATTTATCAAACTAAGAATTTGTCTAATTCTAAAAAAACTAATTTTTATTATGTTTTAAATGGTAGACGTTCAAATAAAGGCATGATTGAAGAGTTAGAAGCTATTAAGTTATCTAATAATTTATTATTGGTTGAATTAGGTTTCATTGAACAAACAAAAGAATTTCTTGATTTTTGGACAGATTACACTTATGTGCCAGTCATGATGCCTTTACGTCTTGCTCATAAAAAATTTTTAGAACTAAATTTTTAACACATTTTTTATATTCTTATTTTTTTCTTGTTGTTTATGAAGAAAGATCTTGTTCTTGATGATTTGCGAAAAGCTAAACAAGAATTAGCAGATAAATCTGATGAAGAGTTAGAAGAAGAACATCAAAGTAGTATTCTTTTTAAAAGAATTGTTAATGTGTTGGTTGCTTCTTTTCTTGTTTTGTTAATGCTTTCTTTTTTGTATCTTGGTTCTCCTGTTTATAGTTACATTTTTGGTTTGGCTGGTTCTTCTAGAATTGATGATTTTAACACAGTCGTTTTTAGGAATGAAGTAATTGTTTCTTTTGATGATGAGACTTTGTTTTTTCTTCAAGAATTATATAATCCTTTAGGTGATGAAAGGGCTGTTTGTTTGCTAGGGGAAGTTAAAGGTAATGAATACTTCGTTGAAGGTTATTATAAGCCTAGGGTTTTTGAAAGAGCTTGGAATTATGTGTCTCACGCTCCTTGTTCTGATGACACAATTATCATGTTGCACACTCATCCTTTTAAGAGGTGCGCGCCTTCTAGTACTGACAAGAACACTCTTAGAAATACTAAATTTGTTAATCCTAACATCATCATGTTGGTGATGTGTGGTGCTGAAAGATTCTCGGCTGTTATTGATTAGTTTTTTTTATTTTTTCTCTGTATTTTCGTCTCATTTCTTTTTGTTCTTCTGTTAATTTAGGTCTGCCTTTTGATTTTTGTTCCGTGTTCATTTTTTGTTTTAGTACTGCGTATTGTAAGGGGTTTCTAATTCTTGAACAAAAATTATCTGGTGTGCATATTCTTAGGTCTTCGTAGTATGACTTACAATTATGAGGGGGTATTGCTTCTTTTTGTTTTCTTAATTGTGATAATTGTCCTTTTAAGTATACTTCTCTTAGTGGCTCAGGATTTTTTATATTCCAGTCTTTTATTTTTTGTTCAATCGCGTCAAATTCCCAGTTTACTCCTTTGAAAAAATTTATCATTGTGAACAAAGTTCTTTTTTTTCCATCTTCTAATCCTCGTAACGCGTTTTTCATGCATGGCGGAAATAAATCTTCAGGCACTGCTTTTTCTGGTAAATCAAAATGTTTTTTTTCCGTGTTTTGTATTGGTTCTTTTGGGTGCGTGTCGAACGCGTTTATTATTAGTGTGCTTGCTTCTCCTTTCTTAACGTTTTTTCTTTCTAAGAATGGCACGTCGAACTTCACGTTTTCTGGTTTGGCTTCCTCTTTTGAAAATTTTAATATTCTATCAATGCTTACAGGCACGCTTACTAGTTCTGATTTTTCATGGAATGAATAAGGCATTCTGTATAAGTGTCTTGGAGCTATAAGGACTGTGTCTATTTCTAAGAATGATTCAACGTCTAACATTCTTATTTCTTCGTTGTTTTCTTTTCTTATTTGTATTAATTTATTTATTGGTATGTTTGTTCTTTTTGACACATTATTTATGTCTTTTTTTTCGAATTTCATTATTGCTTTTTCGAGTTTTGGTTTTAATATATCTCGTAAATAATAAGCGATTCTTCTTGGCGCGTCAGGAAATAATTCTTTTGTTGGCTTATTATTTACTGTTTCTGGGAATGCTTCAAAAGGTACCGCTAAGTGGAATCCTTTGTTTCCTGAGAATTTACACGTAACACTATTAATTTCGTGTTCTTTAAGTATTTTTATTAATAAGTGCGCAGCTATTTTGCTGTACGCGAAATGATAACAATCTATGTCTAGGATTAAATCCCATCCTTTTCTTATCGCGTTAAGCTCTGTTGCTCTCATATCGCTGCTTATGCTTAAAGGATTAGTCCATAGTTCTTCTGAGCAGTGAAAACTTGTCGCTTTCTTTTTTGCTAGTTCTAATATGTCTGCTTCATAAAATAATGCATCAGGTCTTTTTCCAAAAAAATCTTTGAAGTGTATTGCGACTTCTTTATCTTTTGCTTGTTCTAATATTGCTTTTCTTACTTCGATTCTCTTATAGAATTTAAGTGTTTTTGATAAGAACATATTGTTTATTATTATTGATTACTATAAAAATCTTATTAAATTTTTGTTTATACTTCTCCGAACCTAGTCATGTTTAAGAAACTCTTTATTTCTCGTCTTATTTTGTCTTTATCACTGATTAGTGTTTCTTCGTATCTGTCTGTATATGATTTGTATATGAATTTGTCCATTAATGTTTTTAGAAAGAAATAGAAGGGTGTTCCACTCCAATGACCTTCATAATCAGTTACTACGAAAGTGTCAAATGTGAATTTCGCATTTCCTTTCATCAGTGTTATTTTTACGCCGTCTTGATTAATAGTTGTTTCTTTTAGTTTTGATAGTACCGCGTTTATTCTTATTTCTATTTTTACGTAGTCTGATATTTTTTTGTAAGGGTGAAGTTTAAGAGTTATTTGTTTTCCATCTTCGTACACTTCTTCGAAGTTCCATTTTTCGAATTTGTCATATCCGTGCTCTTTGAACCATTTATCTATTAATCTGTAAAGTCCTTTAACATCTATTAATCCTTTGTATGAAAAAGATTCTCCGAATGTTAAATTTCTGTATTCAGTCATTTTTTTTGCCTCAGTAAGCGTTGCTCGCTGTTTCCATATAGACTTTCTCCTTAATTAATGTTTGCAAAGTGTACAAATCATAGTATAGTCTGTCTACATATTTTATGTCGTAATAATTTTTAAGTATTCT
Organism: Candidatus Woesearchaeota archaeon; assembly: GCA_020854775.1. Lineage (NCBI taxonomy): Archaea > Nanobdellati > Candidatus Woesearchaeota > Candidatus Woesearchaeota archaeon. The sequence goes on from JAHKLZ010000002.1 coordinate 5,125, forward strand.
TTTTACTAATAATTCTAGGAAGTACTCAGTTATGTTTCCTTTAAATTTTCCTTGATAATCATAAGTGACTTGGCCTGATATTTTTACGAAGAATTGTCCATTGTTTACTTTTCTTTTATTCCCCATGTATTCTGCTTCGAATTCTTTTACTCCGTAGAATTTTCCGTCAACTTCGACGTTGAATTTTACGAAGTCATTTATTTTTACTTCTGCGCGCATTTCTACTTCTAATTCGTTTCCGTAATCCGCGACTTTGTCTTTGTATCTTTTTTCATCATAATCATATTCTCTTTCTTTGAACCAATGTCTTAATCCTTTGTAAATAGCGTCTAAATCATATATTCCTTTATGACGTACTTCTATTGTTGGAATTGGTTCGCTTATGCTTATTTAAATCACCTTTTTTATTCTTAATTTATCAGAGCGAACTTATAAATGTTTCTTCTTTTGTTTTTTTTTTCACTAATTATTTATAATAATTAATATTTCTTTGTTTTTATGTACAAGGAAAGATTATTGGTGGAATTGAAAAAATTAAAGAGTTCTTTATCAAGTGATGATAAGCCTGTGGCTGTTCAGCTCCCTGAGGGGTTGAAGCAGTATTCTACTCTTGTGTTGGATGAATTGTGTGATTTTGATCCTGTTTTATTTGTTGATCCTATGTATGGTGCGTGTGATTTAAGAGATGAGGAAGCTAAGAAGTTTGGTTGTAATTTGTTGATTCATTTTGGTCATGCTTTTATGGGCAAGCCTAAGATTAAGACTTTGTTTGTTCATGTTTCTTATTTGTTTAATGATGAAGAATTATTTTTTTTGGTTGATGAAGTTAAAAAATTAAATTTAGGTTCTGTTAATCTCGTTACTACTATTAATTTTTTGGATGAAATTCCTAGAATTAAGGATGAATTAAAAAAAATAGGTGTTGTTGTTCTTGATTCTAAGAGTTCTAGTCACGTAACTAATAATCATGTTCTTGGTTGTGATTCTTCTACGATTGTTGATGTTGGTGAGCCTGTTGTTTTTGTTGGTGATGGTGATTTTCATCCTAATAATCTTGGTTTTGTTCATAAAAACGTTGATGTTTTTGTTATTGATCCTGTTCATAGAAAATCTAAGAAATTAGTTATTAGTGATTTGTTTATTAAGCAGAGGTACGCGTTGGTTGCTAAGGCTAAGTCTTGTAATTCTTTTGGTATATTTGTTAGTGGTAAGCAAGGTCAGTTTCGTTTAAGATTTGCTAGGTTTATTAAGGATAAATTAGAGAAGCTTGGTAAGAAGGCTTACATTTTTGGTTGTGATTATGTTAATGAGGATTACGTTGAGGGTGTTAGTGTTGATTGTTATGTTAATACTGCTTGTCCTAGGATTGCGTATGATGATCATGCTAATTTTAGGAAGCCTATTATTACTCCTCAAGAAGTTTTCTTGTTGGAAGATATTCATAATGAATTAAAAATTGATCAGATTCATGAATTAGAGGATTTTTATTAGTTTGTTTCACCAAAAATATTTAAGTAAGCTTTGTAATTCTTGTTTGTATGAATGATATAATTATTGGCAGAGATTCTAGTGATAGAAAAAAATTTGGTGATAAAGGCATTATTCTTCTTGGTAAGCACTACGTGAAGATGGGTAGGACTACTTCTTTGTCTAATCGTGTTTTTATGGATGTTACGCGTAGTCACGTCATTTTTATTTGTGGTAAGCGTGGTGGTGGTAAGTCTTATACGTTAGGTGTTATCGCGGAGGGTGTTTCTGATTTGCCTGAGGAAGTTAAGCAGAATGTTTCTATTATTTTGTTGGATACTATGGGTGTTTATTGGACTATGAAGTATCCTAATAAGCAAGATAAGGATTTGTTAGAGGAGTGGGGTTTAGAACCTAAGGGTTTGGATGTTAAGATTTTTACGCCCACTGGTTTTTTTGATACTTTTAGGGAGAAGAATATTCCTACTGATTTTCCTTTTTCTATTCAGCCTTCTGAGTTGAATGGTGGTGATTGGATTACTACTTTTGGTATTAAGCCTGAGGATCATGTTGGTGTTTTGATTGAGCGTATAATTTATGAATTAAAAGAGATAGGTAATAATTATAGTGTTAAAGATATTATTAAGCGCATCGATGATGATAAGGATTCTGATCCTGTTACTAAGAGTGCGGCGAAGAATCGTTTCTTGTCTGCGGATAAGTGGGGTTTGTTTGATGAGCGCGGTACGCCTTTGTCTAAGTTGGCTATGGCTGGTCAAGTAACTGTTCTTGATTTGTCTTGTTATGCTACTATGTCTGGTTCTTGGAATATTAAGAACTTGGTTGTTGGTCTTATTGCTGATAAGTTATTCGTGCAGAGGATGGTTGCGCGTAAGGATGAGGAATTCGTTGAGTTGCATAAAGCTATGAATCCTTATTCTGATGATTATAAGGAGAAGCAAGAGGAGCCTTTGGTTTGGTTAGTGATTGATGAGGCTCATGAGTTTCTGCCTAAGGATGAGAAGACTCTTGCTACTGATCCTTTGATTACGATTCTTAGGGAGGGTCGTCAGCCTGGTATTTCTTTGATTCTTGCTACTCAGCAACCTGGTAAGATTCATACGGATGTTATGACTCAGTCTGACACGGTTCTTGCTCATAGGATTACTGCTAAGCTTGATACTGAGGCTCTTGGTACTTTGATGCAGAGTTATATGCGTACTGGTTTAGTGGGTGAGTTGGATGATTTGCCTAGGGAGAAGGGTGCCGCGGTTATTTTTGATGATACTAACGAGAAATTATATCCTATGAGGGTTAGGCCTAGGTTTACTTGGCATGGGGGTAGTTCGCCTATTGCGATTCATTCTAAGAAGGAGGATTGATTATTCGTGGGTGAAGTTGTTGATAAGAAGGATGTTGTTTTGATGAAGCAATGTATTGATGATGCTAAGCTTATTGTTTTTGAGAAGCGTTTATTGGAGTCTCAGTCTTCTGTTGTTAGTATCGCTGTTGCTCTTTTTGAGTCTAGGAGTAGGGGTAAGTAATTGAGATTGATTAATAATTTCGTTGTTAGGGTTTTTTGTAAGTCTGGGGAGGATGAACAACTAATTAAGGAAGGTCTTCTTAGGGTTGCTGGTTTTAGTTTTGAGGATTTGGAGCGTGAGAAACTAGTTATTTCTAGGTGTGTCGCTAAAGGTTTTGATGATAAAATTATTATTTTTGAGTTGTTTTTGCAGAAGCCTAGGCATTTGGGTGTTGCTTTGAATAATTTGGTTAATAATTTGTCTGTTAAGGATAAGGGTTTTTTGTGTGCTCAAGATAATAGGTTAGATGATAATCTTGATTTTTATTTGAGGTTGTTAAAACCTGGGATTCTCGAAGATTTTTTTGAATTAACCGATTCTGGTGATTGTTTTCATGTAAAATTTAATGTTGCTTCGTTTCCTAAAAACAAGGTTGTTGCTAAGCAAAACATTAATAAGCTTTTTTCTTAATTCTTTTTTTTTATGATTGGTTCAAATAAGAATTTTGTTCATGTTTTGTTTGTTGAGTACTTAGTTTTGTTTTCTATTATTTTTATTCCTGTTTATACTTTGTTGTTTGGTTTGAAGAAGTCGCCTTTTGAGTATACGCTTAGTATGATTGGTAATTGGTATGGTTTTCAGAAGTCTTTTATTATTTGGGGTGTTATCACTGCTGTTTTGTTGTTTTTTGTTATAATTCACATTTTTAGGAGAACTAAGTTTCAGAATAAGAAAGCGTATAGGTTTCTGTATTTTTCTGCTATTTTTTTGATTTTAACTGTTTTTGTTCCTACTATTCATGATGAACCTATTCCTAAGGAGTTGAGAAGTTTAGATTTTAATATTCACGCTGTTTTAGGTGTTTTATTCGCTGTTTTTCTTATTGTTTCTTTGTTGTTGTTTTCTAAGTATTTATCTTTGGTTGATAAGGAGTTGTCTGTTAAGTCTTTTCGTTTGATTTTGTTTTGTGTTGGTGGTTCTGTTTTTACTCTTACTGTTTTTGGTATGACTGGTATTTTTGAATTATTCTTTTTTATTTCTTTATCTGTTTTTCTTTTGATTATTAATAAGGATTTGAAATCTCATAGAAAAGTTTAAATATGGTTGAATAAGTCATTTTTTTTGGGGGGGTTTTAATAGTGAATAAGAAATTACTGTTGTCTTTTTTGATTTTGATGATTTTGTTTTCTTCTGTTGTATTTGCTGCTCCTCAAGTAATTGTTAATTCTGCTGATTGGCGCGATGTTTATTCTGGTTTGCTTTATGCTCGTCTTGATGGTAAGCAAGGTCATTTCTTGACTAGTACTAGGCACGCGTCTATTATTCTTGGTAGTATTTCTCGTGCTTCTGAGAGCATCGAAGTTTTTACGTCTAGGAATAATCCTTATATTGCTAATTATCAGCCTATTCTTGTTAATGAGGGTTTTCAGAATATTCAAGAGTTCAGGGTTAGGAGTGGTAACTTAGAGATTCTTGATTTGCTTCCTAGTGTTGATAAGTTCATAATTGTTGATGATTCTTATGGTTATAATGCTATCTCTGTTGCTCCTTTGGCTTCTCTTGGTCGTTATTATGTGTTGTTTTCTAATCGTAATAATGTTAATCAAATAGTTAATGTTTTAGAGGATAGGAATGTTCGTGAATTAATTATTTATGGTCAAGTGGATAGGTCTTTAAGGTCTTCTTTAGAAGTTTATGATCCTTTAATTATTAATACTGGTGATAGGTTTGATAATAACATTATTTTGGTTGAGAAGTATCAAGAGGTTTATCGTAGCATTCATGGTCAGTCTAGGCGCCAAGTGATTCTTACTAATGGGGAGTTCATAGAGTCTAGTATTATGAGTGGTGCTGATCCTGTTTTGTTTATTGGCTTTGCTAACGTGCCTGATCAAGTTAGGAGTTATATTTCTAGGAGCGAATTAGAGGTTGGTACGCTTATTGGTAATGAGTTGATTGGCGCGGCTACTTTTATTAGGCGTCAAACTGGTCTTAGTGTTTTCGTTAAGTTTGGTCAGGGTGCTCGTGTTCCTGAGGGCGCGATTGCGCAAGTTGAGGATCTTGATAGGTTTCCTATTCCTAGGTATGATTTGAATCTTGGTATTGTCGTCGCGGTTGTTAATACTGCTACTAATAATTTAGAGGTTACTTATAGGAATTTTGCGCCTGTTTCTACTTATTTTTTACCTATTAGTATGCGCGTCACTGATGGTCAGAGTTCTAGTATTGTTGATATAATTGATGTTATTCCTACGTTTATTGATGGTAATGATTTTAAGACTGTTATTTATCCTTTGCTTGATGGTGATGGTGAGCGTATTGATTTGTTTGGTGATAATAAGTCTTTAGAGCTTAGCGTGATTTATGGTGAGTCTCCTAAGGCGTTGGAGCAGACTCTTGAAACCGTTGTTCCTCTTTCTGAGATAAGTGTTATTGATGGTGCTGAGTTGGATATTGTTGATGTTTCTTTTAGTGCTAGGAATAGCCGATTCTTGATTAAGGTTAGGAACATAGGTGATGTTGATGTTTATGCTACTGCTGAAATTGTGGAGTTGATAGTTGATGGTGAATCTCTTATTTTTGGTACTGATCAAATTATTAGTTTAAGGCCTGGTAAATCAGGAACTATTAGTGTTGATACAACGATGGAGGAAGAAGATATTCCTTTTAATGAGAAGATTCGCGTTAAGGTTCTTTATGGTGAGCGTGAGAATTCTTTGATTAAAGTCAAGGAAGGATTGTTTGACTTCAAGTATGAATCTGTTGATTTGATGTTAATAATCTTGATAATACTAATAATTTTGTTACTTCTTTTATTCTTCATCACGAAGAAATGCAAGCATTGTAAGAAGAAGAATCCTTATTTTAGGAAGAAGTGCAAGAAGTGTGGGCACAAATTATAATTTTTTTTCTTTTTTTTGTGGTGATTAAAAAATGAAGGGTAATTTTTGGAATAGTGGTTCGTTTAGGTTCGGGTTTAGTTTTGGATTAGTTTCTGGTATTCTTACTACTCTTGGTTTAATGGTTGGTTTGAATGCGAGTACGGGTTCTGCTGTGGCGGTTATTGGTGGCGTGATTATTATCGCGGTCGCGGATTCTTTATCTGATTCTCTTAGTATTCACATTTCTAAGGAGTCCGAAGTTAGAAGTGATTCTAAGGCGTGGAAGATTTCTTTGTTTACTTTTTTGTCTAAGATGTTTTTTTCTTCTTTGTTTGTTGTTCCTTTGCTTTTGTTTAGTTTAAATCTGGCTGTTCTTGTTAGTGTTGGGTTGGGTTTGTTTTTGTTGGGTGTTCTTAGTTATTTTTTGGCTTTGGAACAAAGAGAGAATCCTTTGAAAGTCATTTTTCAGCACTGGGTTTTAGCTTTTGTTGTTATTATTTCAACTCATTTCTTAGGGTTGTGGATTAAGCTTCTGTTTTGATTTTTTTCTTTTTTTACACAAAACAATGTAAGTAAATATGTAAGTAAATTTATAAGTAAAGTATTTATATGGGTTTTGTTCTTTTGTTGTTTGTGATGTATTTTTGAAATTTAAACGTAAGCTTTATACTAGGGGTCATTCTTTTGAAACTACGATTCCTAAGCCTTTACTTTTTGAATTGGATTTAGACAAAAAGCAAAATGTCGTATTCAAATTTGATTCTAAGGCTAAGAAGTGGTACATAGACTTTGAGGAGGGTGATGATTAATGTTGAAGATGCGCGCTCTTGTTAGTTTGTTGGCTGTCGTCGTGGTTTTGTTTCTTGGTTTTTTGTCTTTTTTTATTTCTTCTGAATTAGTTGAGACTTTTACTGGTTTGACTACTGTTGCTAGGGTTAGGATTTTGGAGTTGTCTCCTGAGACTTGTTCTGTTTTTTTGGATGATGGTTTAAACGTGGTTTCGTTTCCTTGTGAGACTGGGGTGAAAAATTTTTCTTCTGCTTTGTCTGATGTGAATAATGTTTCTTTGAATTTTGAGTACATTTTTTATTTTAATCCTCTTAATAATGTTGATCCTTGGAATAGTTTTAATCCTAGTTTGCCTAATTGGACGATTCAGACTAGTTCTACTTCTTTTGATAGGCGTAGAGGTTACTTTGTTTACATGAATGAACCTGGTACTTATTTCGCGGAGGGTTTGCGTTTTAATACTTCTACTATGAATCTTCGTTCTGGTTGGAATCTTGTGGGTTATCCTTCTGAAACGGAGCTTGAAATAGTTGATGCTTTGAGTTCTATTTCTGATTATTATGTTAGTGTTCATTCGTTTCAATTAGTTAATGGTTCTTATTCGTGGTTGCATCATTTTAAAGAAGGTAATAGTTCTTTGGATTATTTTGTTCCTGGTTATGGTTATTGGATTTATGTTAATCAAAATGTTGATTGGGTGGTGACTTGGTGAGTTTTATTTTTCGTAGAGGATTACTTGTTTATTTGGTTTTAGTAATTTTGTTATCTTCTTTCGTTGTTAGTCATCCGCCTTTGCCTATGGAGCTTTATGGCGCGGCTAAGCTTTTTAATGTCCCTGTTAATCCTGGCATGGTTATTCAAGCTGTTGATTCTCAAGGGGATGTTTGTGGTAGTTTTTCTGTTGTTAATTATGGTTTTTTTGGTACTATGTCTTGTTTGGGCGAGAATACTTCTCCTTCTGTGAGTGGTGCGTATCCTGGTGAATTAATAAGGTTTAGAGTTGGTGGTTTTCCTGCGTCTGTTCTTTTTAATAATTCTGTTGAGGGTATTGGTACTTTGCATTGGGAAAGTGGCAAATTTCAAGGATTGATATTGGTCGCGCCTCCTCTTATTTGTGGTGATGGTTTTTGTGATTCGTATGAAAATTGTAATACTTGTCCTGAGGATTGTGGTGAGTGTCCTGCGCCTCCACCTCCTTCTAGTTCTCCTGGCGCGTCTGATCCTTCTGATTCTCCGACGCCTGATTTTCCTGGTTTTGATCCTGGCGCGCCTGCTTTTGGTCCTGATACTCCTGGATTTGGTCCTGATATAGTTGAAGAAGATGAGTTAATTGATGATTGTGTTGAGTCTTGGAGTTGTGGTGATTGGGGTCTTTGTCTTCCTTCAGGTATTCAGTACAGGGATTGTGTTGATGTTAATCAATGTGGTACGGATGATGATAAGCCTGAAACGGAGAGGTTTTGTGATTATGATGCTGAAGCGATTTTGCCTCCTGACTTAATTGATAGGCCTAGGATAGAGGAGCCAGGTGTTGTTGCGCGTTGTGATTTGCGTCTTCCTTTTTTTAGTGTGGAATCTTTGTTTTTCTTGGTTCTTTTTGCTATTATTGTTCTTGTTCCTTTATTTTTTCTCAAGGCTGAGAAGAGTAGTATTAAGAAAAAGAAGCTTGAGGAAACTGAGGAGTTGTTGGCTATTTTTCATGCTGAGCACAAAGTTTATACTTTTTTGATTATTGCTTCTGTTCTCTCTGTTATTGTTTATTTGTATCATTATTTTTTCTTTTTGTGCAAAGACGTTTATTATAATAATTTGTGGTTGCTTTTTGTTTTTGTTTTGATTTCTCCTATTGTTATTAATGTTTTTTTGGCTTTTTTGAAGTATTCTGAGCGTGAAAAATTGTTAAAGATTAGTTTGCTTAATAATACGCATTATAAGCATTTGTTGCTTTTGTCTAGGTTACAAAAGGAAGAAATTGCTAGGTCTGAAGCTGAGATTTCTAATCAGATTTATGCTTTGAACAGCAGGAATGAGTTTGGTGATTTGTTGTCTAGTGTGAAGGAAATTAAGAAGATTTATGATGATTTATTGCGTCTTTATGATTTGTATATTGATGGCAAGGATTCTTTGAAGACTGAGAAGGATTTGTTGAATCAGATTAAAGATCTTGATAAGAATGCTGATTTTATTAAGGCTGTTGAGAGTCATCCTGAGCTTTCTTCTTTGAAGGATAATATTTCTCTTCTTTATTCTGCTTTTGAGTCTAAGCAAGAATTAGATGTGCGTATTCATGCTTTTGAGGATGCTCTTAAGCATCCTGAGAAGGAGGATGTTTCTGCGGATGGTTCGGTTCCTGTGTTGTCTGATAATGAATCAAGTGAGGAATCAAAAAAGGAATCAAGTAAAGAATCAGGCAAGGAATTGAGTGATGGATCAAGTGAAGAATCTGGTGATGAAGCTAAAAGTGATGAGTCTAAGAAGCAGGATGGTTCTTCTAGTTAATTTTTTTCTTTTTTTCTTTTTTTAAAAAAAGAACCTGCTAGCAAATTAGCAAAATATTTTTATATCGAAATATTTATATATAATGATAGCTATTATTTTTTTTATTATTTATAAATAATTTAGAGAATAGCAACAATTTAGGATTTGATGGTTATTAATGGCAAGAAAACAGCTTAACATAAGATTAGATGAAGAAATACATACTAAAGCTAAAATAATTGCTATTCTTAAGGGTTCTACGCTTAATGATTTCATAGAGAAAGCTATTCTAGAAGCGTTAAAAAAAGAAAATTCTGATGTTATTTCATCTCAAAGTATTGGTTCAAAAAAGAAAGGTAAAGGATAAAATGTTAAAAATAAAAACTAAGAAGGACTTGTATTTAAACATTGTATTAGTTTTATTTTTGTTACTTGTTTCTCTATCTTTTGGAACTGCTTTATCTATGGATGTTTCTTCATTGATTAAAGCTGAGAATAATGAAGCTATCTCTTTTCATCTAGGTATTTCTGGAAACGTATCAGAAGTTTCTGCTTCTAAAAATGTTTCTCAAGGAACTTTAGTTCTTGATGGTTCTGATTACTTGTTTTCTTGGATTTCTAATTTTGATTCTTCTGGTTACTTAGATATTTTGTTCTCTGTTGAAGATAATGAATCTAGTATTTCTTCTTCTGTTGTTATTGCTAGAAGTCCTGTTATTTCTGGCTTAGAGAACGTTAATATTAATTCAAGAATTCTTGATGTTTCTTTAGAAACTGATTTAGCTTCTGTTTGCAAATATGATTTATCTAACAAATCATTTTCAAGTATGACTTACACATTTAAATCAGTTGATGATTTTGTTCATGAAGGTAAAACACCTAGTCTTTCTCAAGGAACGCACAAAGTTCATGTTATTTGCAAGTCACTTGTTGGTGTTGAGTCAAAAGCTTCTTTTGTTGTTGATGTTAATTTGTTTCCTTCTGCTGATATTATATTAAGTCCTAGTTCTCCTTTAAGAGCAGGTATAATAGAAGTGGAAGTTATTGCTTCTGAGGATTTGATTGGTGAGCCTGAGCTTAAGTATTATTTTGATGATGATGCTAGTCCTAGGAGTATTACTCTTACTGGTTCTGGTAATAGGTGGGCTGGTTTCATGGTTATTCAGGAAGCTGATAAAAGAAGAATTGGAACTTTTACTTTTAAGGGAGTTGATAAAACTAATTTGGTTGGTACAGAAATAACGTCTGGTAAGATTTTTATTGTTGATAATTATGTTCCTTCTAGGGTTTCTAGTTTTGAGGCTCTCGTTGAATCTGATAGGGTTGTTCTTAATTGGAAGTACTTAGATGAATTATTTGATGAAATTAAAGAGTATAAGATTTATAAGAAATCAAATAGGGGTGGGGTTGATTATGTTCATTATTTAGCTACTACTTCTAGGAATTATTATTTTGATTATGATGTTGAGTATGGTGAGGCTTATTATTATAAGGTTAGCGCGGTTAATCATGCTCACAAAGAAGGTCCTTTATCTAACGAGGTTGCTATTACTTTTATTCCTTATAGGGATGAGTCTTCTGAAGTTAAAGGTTTGGCTTCTGAGTTAAGAGCTGAGTTAAAAGATAAGATTAGTTTCGTGAATGCTTTGATTTTAGATGTTGATTTAGCTGAATCTAAGATTCAGCGTTTATCTTCAGAGAAGGAATTGTTGATTACTCAAAGTCTTGGATTATTATCTGACATTGTGGCTTCTAAGAATAAATTAAATAATGTTGTGTCCGAATTATCTAAATTAGAATCTAAGGATTTGTCTTATGCTGAATTTGATTTGGCTGTGTCTAAGCTTATTATTGAAGCTAACAATGTTTTAAAAGATGTTCCTTTAAGTTTTGAAATTGTTGATTCTGTTTCTTATCAAGAAACTCATGATTCTTTCTTAGCTAGGAACGTTTTTGAGAAGTATTTGGAACTTGAAAATTTTAATCTTTCTCGTAGGGAATCTTCTGATTTGCTTAATTATTTAGTTGAGAGTCAATCTTCTTTTTTAGTTGATTCTGAAGTGATTCGCGCAGTTATTTCTTATTCTGATAGAGAAGAAAGTGTTTCTTTAGTTTCTAAGAATTTACAGTTCTTTGACATTGTTGATGACTTAGTTATCTTAGATAATGTTTTATCTTTAGAAAAAGATGTTGTTTTCGTTGTTAGTCCTGTTTCTAAGAATAATTATTTTGCTAAATGGAATGTTAGTGGCGATTCTAAAAAGGTTTCTTATTATTCTTTTAGTAATTCATCTTTTGATGACTTTAAAGAATCTAAGATGTTAGTTTTCAAACAAGGTAAGGTTGATGAAACTAAGAATTTAATAACAGGTATGGTTGCTAAGGACGTTGAGCGTTCTTCTAATCCTTTATTTGTTCCTTTACTTATTGGTTTGTTGTCTGTTTTGTTTTTGTCTGTTTATTATTTTAAGTCTGAGGAGTCTTCTCTTGTGGATTTGGATTATGTTAAGGATTTGTTTGATTTCAAGAAATTGTTTGTTAAGAAAGATGATTCTCATAAGAAGCTTGATCTTGAGAAGCCTCCTGTTTTAGTTTCTTCTTCCAAGTCCGTTGATGATGCTAATTTAAAGTCTTTGAATCATGTTACACTAATTAATAATGTTGCTAAGGAATTGTTAAATGAAGAAGCAAGTGCTGATAATGTTGATGATGTTGATAATGTTGGTGATGTTAATGCTAGCTTGGTTTCTGATAAGGGTGTTAGCGCGGTATCTAAGGAAAAAGTGTTTGTTGATGATTCTTCTATTAGTGAGGAAGTTCTTGATACGTTGTATGATTTGAAAAGCATAGTTGAAGATATTTATTATTCTAAGGAGGTTGTTGATGATTTTACGTACGTGTCTAAGGTTAAAAATGTTCGTAAGAAGATGTCTAGGAATGCTCCTTTTGGCAAAGAATTTTTGTTGTGTGACGGTCGCATCCTTAAGAATTTAAATGATTTAAGGTTTTCTTTGCGTGATATGAGTGATGATGTTTTTGGTCATCATGTTAATGATTCTAAGAATGATTTTTATTTGTGGATTCGTGATGTTTTTGGTTATAAGTCTTTGGCTTACAAAGTTAAGAATGTTAAGTCTAAGCAGGATTTGTTTAGAATTCTTAAGTTCTGATTATGGTGCGTACGCTGTGAATCTTATGAATCCTTCGCATAATCCGAATGGGTTCATTGGTACTTCTAATTGCCAATAAGTCGTGTTAGTTACTGGTGCTGTGCTTTGTGTTGGTTTTGGGAGTGTTATTCCTAGGTCTTGTGGTAAAGTGTCTAAAGGTATTTTTAATCCGTAGTCTTCAAAAGGCGTGGTTGAGAATCTTTGGTAGTACACGTCTATGTCGTTGCTTCCTGAATTACATATTAGTCCTTGTCCATCTCCTGGTGTTTCTCCGTAGCCTTCTACGCTTATGTTTATTGCCATGTTTCCAAAATTTGTTATTGTCGCGTTTACTTCTTCGCTTGTGTCTAGTACTGCTAATTCGCCGTAGTCTATTAGGCTAGTAACGTTTAACGCGTATAATTCGTTGATAGTGGTGGTGTTTGATAATGAATCTATGAATGTTCCGTTGTTTCTAGCGGTGACGTTGCAAGTCCAGTTTCCATTAGTTGCGTGATAAGCAACTTGGAATGAGCATGTGTATAGTGCGATGTATTCTCCATCATTATCGTAGTTTTCACAACTGCTATTTGTGTAATGATAATCTAGGCTGTCTACGTCTTCATGACTGCTGTCAAAAGTATGATATAATGTGGCGTTTGCGTATTCTATGTTTTCCCATCCACCCCAGTCTCTTACGGAAGCGTTACACGTGACTGTTTTTATACCTCCTCCTGTTAGAGTTATTGGATCGTCTACTACGACGCTTACCATTTCTGGGAATGCATCTGTGATGTTTACTCTCGCGATTACGTCTTTTGTGTCTGTGTATTGAGAATTAACTATTGGTGCTAGAACTAGGATTAAACATAGTGTTATTAAAACTTTTTTTGTTTTGTTTATTTTTATTTTCATGATGCACCTTAGCTTAGTTCTGCGTAAAAGTAGTACGCGGTTGATTGTCCTGCTTGGTTTGGTACGATTGCTTGGAAGTCTACTAGGTCTCCACTTCCTCTGAAACTTTCAGTTTCTTTTTTTATAGGGGTTGCGTATATTAAGTTAGTGTTACTTGTTAATAATATTAGTGGGAAATCTGCGTCGTTAGGCGCTACGCCTTGAGGATCTCCGTTTATGAATGTGCTTGTTGCTGGGCAATTGTTTTTTGCTTCTAAATTAACAGTTATTGATGAATATGTGTTTGAGCTGAATGTTCCATTTATACTGTATGATGTGCTTGAATCTAGGCCTAAGTTAGCGTCTTCGTCTTCCATGTTTTGCGTTGTTGAACAATTTATGTCTGTCCAGTCTACCGCGCTATCTCTTGTTATGAATATGTTTCCTGTTACGTCTCCTACGTCTAGTTCCCATCTGTATATTGAGTTTCCTCCTGCGTCGTCTAGGGCGAGTGTTCCTGTGATATTTCCCACGTAGGCTTTCCAAGTTATTATTTGCTGAGCTACTTCTACTTGCATCGTGGTGATTGTTCCTCCTATGTCTGTTCTTTCACTCGGTGCGTTCGCGTCTCTTGTTTCTGATTCGTTATAAGTTATATCTAGTCCTGTTGGTTGGGCTGTTATTTCTTGGGAGAAGAGGGGCAGGGCTAAGAAAGCCGTGAGTGCTAATAAAACTAGGAAGAGTTCAGATTTATTTTTCCTTTTTCTTTCTGGTTTCATTTTCTCTTAGCCCTGCTTTTTTTTGGTTAAAAAAAAGAATAAAATTGTGGCACCTAGCTTAGTTCTATCCAGAAATAGTAGGTTGTGGAGTCAGTGTCTCCCCATTTTCCTCTTTCTGCTACTAGTAATTGGAAGTCGTATAATCCTCCGTCGTAACCCACTAAGGAATCTCTGACGTTGATTGTTTTGTCTTCAATTATAGCTGTGAATATTAATGTGCTTTGGGAATCGCTTGTTAGTAGTAGTGCTGGGAAATTTTCAAATTGTCTTTCGCTGTTTTGAAATGTGTATGTGGTTCTACATCCGTTGATGGTTTCGAATCCTACGTATATTTCGGGGTGGTCCGTGGCGTTGTAGGTCATGTTTATGTTGTCGTAGTCTGATTCGTTCATTCCGTAGAAATTGTACCATGATGTTCTGTATCCGTTATCGTTTATTGGGGCGCATTCTACTGTTGTCCAGGATATGCTGTCGTTGACTGATGCGTATACTTGTCCTTGTGGTTCTGCCGCGCTCCAGTCGTAGAATCTTGCTCCGCTGCTATCTTCTAATATGATTGTACCTGATACGTTTCCGAAGAAGCCTTGCCAGCTCTTTGTTACGGATACTCCTGTGATGTCTAATTCTGTCAGGTTTCCTGCTATTGCTTCTACTTCGTATGGTGGATACAGCGTCGTGTTTGTTGTTTCCGACCTTATCGTGGTGGCGTTTTCTGCACCTAACGGAACGTTGAATCCGTCATTTGCTTGTGCCATCGCTATGAACATAGTTATTATTGCTATGCTCATCATTATGATGGTTGTTTTTTTAATTCTCATTGTTTTTTGTCACCTCACGGGCTTTTTTTTAGTGTGAATCTATGATTAAATCACCAAAACTTAGATACAAATGTGTATACTGATATATAAATGTTTCGTTTAGGATGGTTTTTTAGTCATTGAGCTTTTTTAGTAGAGAAACTAACAAATCAAATTTTTTTGTTTAGACGAGAAAAATATTTAAGAATTTTTTTTTTTAATAATTACTAAGAGTTTCTACTAATGAATCTTTATTACTGCATTTTTTAACAAGTTCAGCAAGCTCTTTTTGTCCAAAAACATGACTTATCCAAGTAGAGAAATCATGTTTATGACTTGAAACATGATGCTTATATTCTTCTTCACTCATGTCTTGTAATTCATTAAGCAAATCATTAATGCTTAACAATATTTTTCCATTGTTTAATCTGAATGCTTTATCATGAGTTGTTTGCTTACTAAATATTTTAAATTTCTCTGCGCTTTTTATTAAAGATCTTAATTCTATTGATGCTTTTTCTATTTCTGATTCTTTTTCATTCAATAATTCCTTTGCTACGTTGTATTCTTTTGCGCGTATCATCCATTCATTCTCAAGTTCTTTTAACTTAAGCATTTTATTATACAAAGCATCATCTAATTCTTCTTCATGAAAAAAGAAATGTTCTCCTCTAACTCTGGCTTTATGATATCTTTTCATTAAATCAACCAAGCTAGCATTAAAGTGATTATCGACTCCGTGTTTACCACTTTTTATTTTCTTTTCTAATTCCTCAAAAAAAGAATTCTTGCTTTGTTCTTTTTGTTGTGGGATATTCTCAGTCACTTCTAATTCTTTTGCTAGATTCCTTATATGCTCCATCTTCAAAGAATCATCATGCATTTTTTCCATTTCTTCCTTATTTTTTATTAAATCTTCAGGTATTTTTTGAGGATGATCTATTTTTTCTTCGTTTTTCTTGTTTAAACCATATTGTTCTATTAAGCTATCAGGCAAAGAACTAGGAGCATCTAAATCTTGTTTCTTCTCAGAACTATCTTCTTCTTTTTTTCTTTTAAAAAAATCCAAGTACTTCCCCCTCTTTTTAGTCCTTATAAAATTATTCTGTTATATAAAGGTTTTGATGATTTTGGATTAGCAGAATCGTTTTAAAAAAAGACTTTTTTTAATTTAGTTCAAAGTAAAAAGCTAATTTGTTATTTTCACCGCTGTATTCTCTTAGTGTTGCAGGAACTCTTATTTCAAAATCATACACTCCGTATTTTCCTTGTTTCGCGTGATTTAGTTCCGTAATAAAAACTATTACTTCTTTATCGGCTGAATCATATCTTAGATTACCTGTGTCTTGACTAGTATCCCAAAGTATTCCTGTTACGAAGTCCTCATATTCGGTGCTTGGAACCACTGGAACATTATGTATTATTCCTGAAGAAACATTGAACGTTCTTGTTTGTAATGGTGTCTCTGTTCCTCCGCCCCATGTTCTTCGTATTGAGTCTGATAAATGAGTTGTGTTCATAACTTCATCTATTGCTGAGAAGTCCCCTGCGACTAAGTTTCCATCCGTGTTCCTTGTTATTGCTTGCAAGTCTTGAAATGATATCTCTGAGTCCGCATCCGCGAAGAATACATGTCCTTTTATCCCTGTATTATTAGGATATCCTAAGAATAATGAATAATCTGATTTTGCTAACACTATATCTGAAGTTGTGTTTCCATAATAATATTGATATAATTCTAAATTCAAGGTGTTATTTGCTTTATTATTAGTAAGGTCTGTTTCGTTTATCACGTTTTTTTCATCAACTAATACATATATATTGTTTGGTCCTATGATTAAGTTATGAGTTGTATTGACTGTTTTTGTTTCTAAACTAGCTAAACTCGTTATGGTGCTTGTTCCTATTAATTCTCCTCCTGTGGCTGGATTTTGTAAATAAAAACTTACGTTGAATTCTTCTTCCGCAGGGCTTAATCCTTCGTTTGTTATGTTAGCAAAAATAGTATAAGTCGTTCCTTCTATTAGTTGAGTGTATTCAAACCATATGTCTTCGCTTCTCACTACTAAGTCAGGCGCTGAAATATTTAATACGTAGTTGCTTGTTGCGAAAGCAGAATTGTTTTCTTCGTCGTGACATCGCACGTTCCATTCGTAAACACCTATGTCTACGAATATGTTTTCGAACGTGTTTGTTTCATCATTCGTAGGGTTGTTATTTGTTGTTATTTCATTTAGTGTTTCACTAATATTTCCTATGAATAAAGTACAATAATCTAAGTTGTAATCAAACACGTAATAACTAAAATCAAAATTTCCTTTACCACTCTCAAACCAATCCTCGGGGCTGATTAAAGTGACGTTAGGTGGTGTCGCGTCTGGTGTCACGTTGAAAGTATAGTTATTAGTTGCATCATTATAGGTGTCTGCTGTGGCAAGAGATACCGCTGAGTAAGTTCCAAGTTCTATGTCTTTCGTGTTCCAAGTAACTTCCAAGTAACCTGTTGAATCTGTGCTTTGTGTTTCGCTGTTTTTTAGTTCTTCTTCTGAATTATTTGTTGCGATAACTTCTGGATTCTTGTAATGTGTAACGTTCATTTCAACCCAGAACAAATACATAGTTATGCTTCCTCTTCCTGTTTTTGTGACGTGTCCTTGCAGTCTTGTTCGGTTTAATTCTGTCCAAGTTATTTCTGAGTAAATATTTGTTATGTCATACCAAGAACTTGTTTGTTTAGTCTGAGTCGTTGTTCCTGATGCTAGAGAAGAGTAATCTGCACCATCGTTCACGCTGTATCTTAATGACCACGTTCCTGAGCTCGCGGGTACTTGGTATCTGTAACTTACTTCTACTTTTTGTATTGGTCCGAATGTTTCATTTATGAATGCTCTTCCATGCGCGGAATGTGTTCCTCCTCCTCCTCCTTGTGTCATTTCTGCGTATGTATCATCATTTTTTCCTATGATGTTTGCAACACTTGTTGGTGTTCCTTCATCTGCTCCTGATTCTCGCGCGTTAAACAAAGTATGCGTGGTTACATCCACGTTATAATTAGGATTGCTCGCTCCACTATTATTATAATACGCGTAATATTCTTTGTTTTCTTCGTTCGCGGTTAAGTTCCCGTAGAAAACGAAGTAGCACCATTCACTGTTATCAGTGTAATATATTCTTCTTGGTATTATTGTTTTTGTTGCGTCTTCATGTTTTATTATTCTTAATTCATTCTCGCAACTTTGTATATTATTAAGTCCTGTTATGTTTATTCCTATCAAAATGTTTTCTTGGTTAGTTCCTGTTTCTTCATTTATTATTAGTTGTTGTCTTTTTTTCCAGTTAGTGTTCCACCAAGGCGTGTTTGTTTCTCCTGTTATTATGTAGTTAGTGATTTGAGTTTGTAGTGTGTTTCCGAATGCGTCTGTTGTGTTTATTTTTATTATTGCAGGTTCTCCTTGTTCCCATGTTTTTTCTGTATTAACATAAACATTTATTGTTTCATCACTTACTGCTGTGAATGTTCTTGTTTCGCTTGTTCCTTCATTTTCGTATTCGTCAAAACATTGTATTCTCCAATTGTATGTTTCTTCTTCTGTGTTTATTGTGAATGATTGTTGAGTATTTTTTGTTATGTTCGTGCTTGTTTGATTTAATTCATCATTTATGTATAAGCTACAATTTAGGATGTTTGATGAGTCATTCACGTTGTAAATAAGGTTTCTTGAACCCGTAGCTAATAATGTGTTGTTCGTTGGGCTTATTAAAGTAATATTAGGTGGTGTTATGTCATTAACAGTTATGAAAAAAGTTTTTTGTTTTTTCAAATAATTTAGGGTTTCATTAAATATCATGGTGATGTTGTATTCTCCTGGTTCTGAGAAATATGTGTTGTTGTTAACGCTTCCTGTTCCTTTATTTATTAATTCGTTATTCAAATATAATTCTATGTATCCATCTCCAAGAATAATAACTTCTCCTTCTATTAAGACGTCGTTATTTTCGTTTATTGTTATGTTGTCTTGTACGCTGTTTAGGTAAAGATTAATTGTTGGTTCTGCTTTGTTAATAACATAACTGTAAATGGTTGTTTCATTTTCGTTTCCTGAAGTATCATTGGTGTACCACTTGTAATAATATGTTCCTGAGTTAAGATTTTGTATTGAAAAATTATAAACATCGTTAATTCCTTGTAGGGTTTCTTCACTGATTATTCCTGTAAAATTGTGTTCTAGTATTACTGTGTCTATTTCGAAGTTGTCTGTCCAAGTAATGTTGAAATAATATTTTTTATTATTTTCATAAATCGCAGGCGTTAATGGATTAATGTTTATTTCGCTGTACTTAGGTGCCTCTACGTCTACGCTTAACGTGAAATTTTGTTCTGCGAAGTTTTTTCTTTTGCTTAAATCATGACATTTTACGTTCCAAACAAATATTCCGCTTGGGGAGTTAACGTTAAAAATGTTTATTTCTCCGCTCGTGGGATTGGTGTGGTTAGCTGTTGCTTCGAAGTTTCCTGTGAAGTTTGTGTGTAATTCACAATAATGTAGATTTGTGTCTGTTGGGGTGTATTCGAAATTGATGTTATCATAATTCAAAAAAGAATTATTAATGGGGGAATTTAACGTGATTTCTGGATTAGTCAAGTCTATTGTGAAGTGTCTCGTTGTTGAGTATCCTGTGTTGCTTTCACTGCTATTATCTGTACATGTTATGCTCCAGTTATATTTTTTTTCTGTTAACAAACTAATTGTGAAGTTGTTTTTTTCAAAATTAATTATGTTAGTGTTTTCTTCTTCGAAGTCTCCATCTATATATAATGAACAACTGTCTATTCCTGTCGCGTCTTCTACTAAGTATTCGAAGAACGTTGTTGATGTGTTTAAGTATCTATTATTAACAGGATTTATCAGTGTGATAATAGGAGGATCATTATCTAATGATTCAACTGTTAAGTATCTGCTTTCGCTTGTTTCGTCGTTTCCTAAGTCGTCGTAGCATCGCACGTTCCATTCGTAGTAGTTATTGTTTAGGAAAGTTGAAAAATTAAAATTTATGTTATCTGTTATCTCTGTATTTGTTTCTTCTACGCTTCCGTTAACTATTAATTCACAATAATTCACGCTTGATAATTCATCGTATGCATTAGCTGTAAAAGTTACGAAGTTAGTGTCATCTATTAACGCGTCATCCTCTGGGCTTATTAGTGTTATTACTGGGCCTGTTGTGTCTACTGTTACTTGTCTTTGTGTTCCGCTTCCTTGGTTTGTTGCTTCATCATAACACCGCACGTTCCACGTTATTGGTCCTTCTGGTAGTGTTCTTGTGAAATAATTTAATTGGTTATTTGTTATTGTGTTATTTGTTTGTCTTACTTCCATTGTTCCTGTTTCGTTTGTTAATAATTCGCAATAATCTAATGTGTTTGCGTCATTAGGCGTGTATGAAAATGTTACTTCATCATTTGATGCGAAGTGATTATTAGCAGGATTGTTCAGAGTCACTGTTGGGTTAATTCTGTCGTTTATGTATTTGAAATAATTTGTTGATTCTTTGCTGTTTTCGAATACGTCGTAAGCTATGACTTTCCAATAATAAACATTGTTCGCGTCTAATGCGAGATCCACTGTGTAATTAGTATTGCTTATGCTAGTCATGGTATAAATATAGTCTGGGCTTCCGAAGTTAGGGTCTTTATCTAGTATTATTGTGTAATTTTTGAAGTCTGGCGTAGTGGTTTCTTCCCAAGTCAGGGTAGGTGTTAATTCTCTGCTTTCTGTTGCGTTCTCTGGGCTTATTAAATCAAATGTTGTTGGTTGTATTGCTTGTACTTCGAACCACAAATTAGTATTTTTTTCGTTGCTTTGTCCTAATGTGTCATTTGCCCATATCTTCGTGACGTTATAGATTCCTTCTTCTAAGGTGTTTGTGAATTCGTAGTAGTACTCATCATCGTTGTTTTGTAGTTCGTGTTCTATCACGCTACTGTTTGGGTACGTAACACTTATTGTAGCTGTGCTTATTCCGAAGCTATCAGTTATGGTGGCGTTAAAATGTAAGGTTCTGTTTTGTCTTATTGTGGTTTCGTTTAGTGCTTCGTTTTGTATTAGTGGCGCGTTGGTGTTTACGTACACTGTTCTGTTGTTTTCTGCGAACGCGCTTTTTTCGTCTTGGTTTTCACATTCAACATTCCAATTATATACTCCGTCGCTAGGACTTAGAGATGTGCTTGTTTGTGTATTGTTTTGTACATTTGTTAGTGTTGTGTTTATCTCCCATGTTCCTGTGGTGTTTGTGTATAATCTGCATGTCATCGTTGTGTATGTACTGTCTGTTGATGTGAAGTTAAAATTTATTGGTGTGCTAGTCATGATAGCATTAGGTGCTGGCGCGTTTAGTGTTACTTCTGGTGGGGGCGTCCCGGTATCTACTTCTAAGTACGCTGCGTATACGAATGCATTTGATGGGCCTCCTGCTCCGGTTACCGCACTTAAGTGTATGCTTAGTCCTGATAGGTCCCCGTTTGGTTCCCAACTACAACTTCTCCATGATAAACTCGTATCGGTAGGTACTGTGTTGCTGCACAAGGTGGTTGTTCCTCTTCTTAGGGAAAAAGTGTATGTTGATGTTCCTCCAGTGCTGGTGTACACCCACAGCGTGATTTCTTCAATTCCTGTTTCTGTTATGCTTGAGAATCCAAATTCTGATATTTGATTTGATCTTCTTTGGCTTGCTACGTACGTTGAGATTGTTGGCGCGGTTGGTTGTCTAGTTGTTTTTACTATTTGTGTATAGCTTGTTCCTGTTCCGCTACTCCACTCAGTTGTTATGTCACTGCTCGGATCGTAGTATGTTATAGGGTCTATTGCTAGGTACCAGGGTCTTGCTTCTGTGAATGTTCTTGTTTCTCCTTGTTCTTCGTATGTTACTATGCTTGGGCCTAGTTCCCATAAGTAAGGTATTATGAAAGGAGAATTAAACTCGTATTTTATTTCCGTATCGTTTTTTATGTTGTGCCATGTTAAGTAAACATTTTCTTCGTCTGTTGTTTTCGTTGCGGGTTCGTAATTTTGTACTTTAAAACTTATAGGTAGCACTTCTGTGAAGTTGAATGTCTCTGTTTCTTTCAGACTCGTTATTTTTATTCTTGATTCGAAGGGTCCTTGGAAAGGGTCTATTGTTACAGGTGTTTCTCTGATTATGTCAAAGTCATATTCTTCTAATACTATGAAGTATGACTTCATAGAATCTTTAACTTCTCTTCCTTCTGCTCTTACACTTAATTCGTATCTTCCTTCTTCTTCAGTGGTGTGATTCGCGTAGTACACTCCTTGTTCTCCTCCAATCACTGTATTGTTTTTTGTTGTGTAAGTGAGTGTTTTGTTATTAGGAGTTGTCACGTTAACTTCCACTTCTGCTTCTGGTACTAAGTAACCATCTTTATCTAGAACAACTATTATTATTTCTGCGATTTCTCCTGTTTTGTACATTGATTTCTTGGTGTTTATTGATGCGACTCCTGTTTCTGCGTAAGTATTTGTTCCACTAGTTATTGTTACTTCGTATTCTTCGCCAGGTATTAATTCTTGTATTTTTTCCCAGTTCTCTTCGCATTTTTGTTCTTCGAAATTCCACTCCTCGCATTTTATTAATTCTGTTCCTTTCGCTACATTCTTAAACGTAGCTTCTTCAAATTCCAAATCTATGTTTATTAAGAATATGTTACTGTTTTTTTCATTTATTTTTTTGTTTCTTGTTTCTTCAAATATTATGTTCTTGTTTTCTTCGTACTTGTATCCTTTTATGCTTATTCTTTGTTGTTTCTTTGTTATTTCTACGTCGTATTCCTTGTTTCTTTCTAGGTTTTCTTCTTCTATTTCTTTTATCGCGGTTCCTCTTGCTAAATTAATTATTTCTTTGTATTCTATTTTTATGTCTTGTAATTTTCCTTTTGAATCTGTTATTTGTAAAGGCTTTGTTTTATGACTTCCAAAAACACGATGTTCTTGGTAACTCGTTATTAGCTTGGTTTCAAATGTTGCTTCGTATTTTTTCTTTTCTGTGTCTTCTAATATGATCGTGTATGTACCTATTTTATCTGGGTAAAAACTCAGTGGGAATTCTGGTTTTCCCATGAATGAATATTCTATGTTTTGAAAACTTATAGTTGCTTTTGTTATGTCTATGTTTTCTATTAGTTCTATTATGACTTCTTCTCCTATTTTGTATTCTTTCTTATTAGTTTTAAAATACGCGTTCTGTATTAGTTCATAGTTTTCTTTAACGTAAAATGTTTTTGCTGTTTTTACTTCGTTTTCTTTATTTATTAATTGTATTAAGTATTCTCCTCCGTTTTCTGGGTAAAATCTGTGTTCTCCTTCCACGTTTCCTATTAATTTGAAAACTCGGTCTGGGTGTATTATTTCTAATTTATCTGTTTCTTCTCCTTCCACGAAGAACATTACTTGTTCTCCTTGTTCGTACTCTGTTTTCTCTAAGTTTATTGACGCGTTTATCATAGGAACTAATAATAGTGAAACAACTAAGAATAATAGCATTATTTCTTTTTTTGATTCGCTTTTTTTCTTTTTGTTTTTTTCTTGTTTCATCTTTTTAGTTTTAGTTTGTTACTGAAAACACGATTGTTCCTTCACAATTCGTAACACTCATAGGCACTGTTTGTAAATTCCAATAAGTGTTTTGACTTATCATTGTTTCAGTTGTTTGTTTTTGCATATTATTTATTATTTCTTGGAACGTCGAGGTTAATCCGTTTTTTTCGTTGAAATCAGTGTCTGCAATAGTTGAATATCTTTGGTTCTCTAAAGGTATGGTTTCTGAATTATCGCATATCATTGAATAATTTTGTTCTGGTTCACTCCCTGCGTATCCTCTCACAAAAACCGTTAAAGGCATATTTCCTATGTTTTGTACTTCTAAGATTTTTTCTTCTGATAAATCATTAGTTGGTATTTCTCCATATTCTAATATTAATGATGATAAATTAATTGCGTACAACGTGTCAATAGTTGTGTTTTCATAATTATTATTTGTTAATCCTTGTTGGTCTAGGGATGTTACGTTGCAGTGCCAAGTTCCGTTCTCTGCGTAGTAATAAACATTAAAATCACAGCTGTATTCAGCGATGTTTTCTGATGAACTAATTAAAGAGCAGGAATTATTTATGTAAACATTGTTGTTGTTTTGTTCAAAATCAAGTATTTTTTCTCTGTGCAAAGTCGCGTTTACACTTGTTATGTCATCTGCTCCGTTTTCGTCTTCTATCGTCGCGTTGCAAGTTATTGTTTTTGTGTTTCCAGGATTAAGGTTTATTATTTCTTGTATTGCTATGTTTGTGATGATTGGGAAATAAACTCGCACGTATAAATTACGTGTTTCTGTTGTTCCAGTGTTTTCGTAAAAATCGTCGCATTCTATTCTCCACTCATAATAATTATTTTCTAGTGTGGCTGTGAATGTTTGTTCAATGTTTTTTTCAACGCTCGTTGATGTTTGATTAGTTGTTCCATTTATTATTAGTCTGCATTCTTCTATTTCTGAATGATCTGTGACGTTGTATCTGAAAGTTATTTCGTTGGTTGCTTTTTCTTCTGTGTTATTCGCGGGACTTATTATTGTTATTACAGGAGGTAAATCATCTATTATTGTTATGTTGTATATTGTGTCTGTGTTTTTTCCTTCAAATATTATTCCGTCGCTATCGCATAAAACTTGTACTGTTATGTTTACTTGTCCTGGTCCGTAACTTTCTAATTCGAATATTGTTGTGATGGTTTCATCTTTTAGTATTTGGTTTATTTGATTAGTGTTCCCGTTTTTTACGTTAGCTATGCTCGTGTTGCTTATCGTGATGGTTGCTTCGCATTGATTCGCGTCTCCTATTAAAGCCGTGATGTTTGCACTAACGTTAAAATCAGTATTTGGACTTATCAACTCATTATTTTCTGGTTGTATTATTGTAACGTTTACTTCTGAATCTCTAGTAAGGTTCATCGTGACGTTTATTTGCGTTAATGAACTTGTTAGTGTAGCAGTGGTTTCTCCGTAGTGCGTGTCGTTGTATGCTCTCACTATTACTTCATGTCCTGTGCTTCCTTGTATTACTGCGGAGTATGCTCCTTTTCGTGATGGTATTGGTGGTGCTGATACTTCTGTTTCAAATACTTGGTTTGTGTTGGTGTTGTTTATTATTATTGGTACTCCGTTTGGGGCTCTTTCTCCTCCGTTTAGGAATATGTATCCTTCTATGTTCATAGGCGTTGTTGGTTGGCTTATCACAATTATTGGACTTATAATTATTACTAGTGCGATTGTTAAATAAAGGACTTGTTTTTTTTGCTTGTTTATTTTTTCCATTTTATTTGCTTGTTTATTTTTTTATTCTTATTTTTTTTATTTTCTATTATTGGTTTCATAGTCACGTAAAAAATTATTAGTATAGTTATAATAAATAGTATTATTATCGCGTTATTTCTTTTTATTTTAGAAATATCTTTTTCGTTTATTTGTATGTTTTCTTCGTTTATTATGTCTTTAATTGTTGTTTCATGTTTTATTTCTTTTTTATTCAAATCCAGCAGTATTGTGATTTCATCTCCTTTGTTTCCTGTTATGCTTCCATAATACATAATTTTGTTTCCTACAATTCTTGTTTCGAACTTCCCTGTTTCATTATTTTTTTGGTTCAATCCTTTTATTTGCATTTTTTTATTTATTTCATCTAATTGTTTCTCATTAAGACTTATTATTTTTTCCGCATCATTAATTATTTGTATTTCTCCTATGAATAAATAATTAGTTTTTATTTTACTTATTTGTATGGGTGTAGGTAATGGTTTTGCTTCATCGATGTGTGTAATAACAAATAAAGAAAGTCCTTGTGTTTCTGCTTCAAACAAATATTTTTCTTTTTCTTCTTTTAATGGCTTAGTGTATTGATTCTCCCAGAATCCTTCTTTGTATTTCTTTAATACTATTTCTCCTGGTTTTAATCCGTTTTCTTCTAACCATTTCTTATTCACTGAGAAAGTAATAGTTGTTTTCTCGGTTACTGCTTTGTTTGGTTTTATTGTGAAGTACTTATACGCTTTAGTGTTTATTGTTCTTACACCTTCATCTAAAGGATTAGTTTCTTTTATTTCCAGAGTTATTTCTTCTTCGTTGTTTATACTTATTTTTTTTATGACTAAATCAGTATTGTTTATTTCAAAATCTTTTATTCCTGTAATTAAAATTATTCGCGGACCTATTTTATCATTAATAACATCTTCTTTTTCTGATCTGCTACTTATTTCTGGTTCTATTATTCCTAGTATGAATATTTGTCTTTCTACTTCGTCCATGATGTCTATGATGTCTATTATTATTATGTATTCGCCTTCGTGACTATTATTCATTTGGAACGTTAGAACATTATCTACGAAAGTCATTCCTTCAGGTCCTCTAAAAACTTCAAATCTTAAGAATTCATAATCTTCATCAATAACTTCTACTTCGTACTCATATAATTCTCCTCTTTTCACAGTTCTTATAGGTTCTGATATTATGCTTGGTGATTCTTTTATTACGTAAACATACAACTCGTATTCTTGTAAGTCATAATATTCTCCGTCACTCGCGTTTATTATCACTGTGTTATTTCCAAATTGTGATCTTCCTGGTGTCCACGTAATTAATCCTTCAGAGGTTATACTCATATTTTCTGGTGCTTCTTTTAATGTATGGGTTATTTCGTCGTTGTTCCAATCAAAACTCTTCACTTCGTACCTATATTCATATTCTGCGACGGCTTCTGTTATTGGAGTGGATGTTATGTTTGGTGGTACGTTTCCGAAGTCCATGTTTATGTTTAGATTGACTGGTCTCATCATTCCTTCTAATGTTATAGTTGTGGAATTTTCGTAGTATGGGTTTTGCACTTTTATTTCTATTAAGGGATTGTTTTCCCAGCTTAGGGCTATTGAGTATCTTCCGCTTGTGCCTATTCCTGTTTTTGCAATTATTTTTTCTTGTGTTTCTAAGTTAGTAATAGTTAGGGGTATTTCTTCGAAGACTTCTGTTAATCCGTCAGGATGATATATTGTTCCTTCTATTCCTTGTGGTGACGGAACACTATTAACTATGTTACTAAGTGTAATGATTGTAAAAATGATTAGCATAATATTTAGTAGTATCTTAAAATTCTCTGTTTTGTTATTTTGTTGTTTTATCATCATTTTCATGGTTTGTGTCTCCATGTTGCTTGTGTGTTTGAGTGAAAATAGTATGCTTCCATTGGTACTAACTTGGTGAAGTGTTCATTTCCTGGTGCGGGCCACCACCCCCAGGGTTCTTCTTCATCGTTGAATTCATGTATTGTTAATTCGTATGTTTGTGTTGTCGCGTTAAATCTGTTTATTGCCGTAACTGAATATTCTGGGTCTGTGATTATTAGTGGTTCTTCATAGTTTTGTGGTAGTTCTTTTTCTTTTGCTGACAGCCACGATACGAGGTTTAGTTCTTCTTCTAATGTTATTGTTTCATTTTGGATTGGTACGTTGCCTGCTATTTTTAATTCACAGTTCTTGTTTGTTTCTAGGAAGTATCCTCTTTGTGGGTTGAGTTCTGTGAAATCTTCGTTTCCTGTGCTTGGTTCGAATTTGTTGTTTATCCAATCTGTTTTTTTGAATCCTCCATTTTCGGGGTCGTATTCCCATAATGTGAGTGTGCATGATTCGTTAGTGTTGAATCTGAATCCGTTGTTTTCTCCATTTTCTAATTCGTAATTATTCAAATAAAATGGCAGGCTTATCATGTTGAATCCTTCTTTTAGTTCTTGTGTGTTTATTCCTGCTTGTCCTCCTATTTCTGATTCTCTTCCGTTTGAAATCATTGTTATTTTGTAGAATAATTTGTTTATTCCTGTTAGGTTTTCTTCTAAAAAGTTTAAAGTGTAGCTAGTAATGTTTGGTTCTTCTGGGAATCCTTCTTCGTAATTATTTGTTAGGTATATGTTGTAGTACTCTGCGTCTGGTTCATCAGTCCATTCTATTCGTATGGTGTTGTTTTCGTAAAGAGTTGTTTCAAGGACGGGGTCTGGGACTAGTACTATGAATGTAAAATTGTTGTTTGCGTATGCTTCATTATTTTCTTTATCAAAGCATTTTACGTTCCAAGTATATTCTTCGTAATCTAGGAATAATTCAAAATAATTTTCTCCGTTTTGCACGGTTTTTGTTTCATTCTCTTCTTGCTCCGCGATTCCTATGTATAATGTGCATCTATCTATGTTGTAATCAAAAACTTCGTAGCTAAGATTAATTATTCCTTTTCCTTGTCTTGAATCATTCTCGGGGCTTATCAGTGTGACTACTGGAGGTGTTATGTCTGGTGTTATAATTAAGAAAGTGGTATTTATTCCGTTTTCGTATCCTTCTTGTTTTGCTACGGCGTAAGCTGTGTAATTATTACTTGTTATGTTTTGTGTGTTCCATGTCCAAGTGTAGAATCCGTTAATGTTAGTAGTGTTGCTTCTTGATTCTATTAGTGTTTCTTCTTCTGATATGTTTGTGTTTGTTGCGCCTATTTGTTTTTTGTATGTGACGTTCATTTCTACCCAGTACAAATCCACCGTCGCGGTTCCTCCTCCTCCTGATTTAACCATTCTTCCTTGGAGTCTTGTGTTGTTTAGATTAGTCCAGGTAAGTGATGCGTAAGCGCTTGTTACGTCGTACCATGGCGAAGTGGTTTTTGCAACAGTTGTTATTCCTGTGTATGCATTCGCGTAGCTTGTCCCGCTATTAACACTGTATCTCATCGCCCAATTAAGATTGCTAGCTGAAGGCACTGCGTATCGATATCTCACTTCTACTTTTTCTATGTCTCCGTTAAAAGTTTCATTAATGAATGCGCGTCCGTGCGAGGATATTGTTCCTCCTCCTTGTGGAACAGTCATTCTTGCGAAAGTATCATCATTTTTTCCGATTATGTTTCCTACGTTCGTAGTGGTTCCTTCATCGCTTGCTGATTGCTGAGCGTTAAACAATACGCTTTCATACATAGTTATTTGTTCCGCCGCATTTGTTTCTTCAGGATTGTAGTATAAGTAGTGTTCTTCATTTATTGTATTCGCATCTTGATTAATTTCGAAGAGTATCTCGCACCAATCACTTCCTGAACTATTTAATAAGAATGCTTTGTTTACTGGTTCGTTTTCGTGTTTTATTATTCTTATATTATTTGTGCAGTCTTGTAGTCCTTCTAGGTTAGTTGCGTTTATCACTGCTAGTTTTTGTATTATGTCTTCGCCTGTTGTTTCATTTATTGTTATTTTTCTTCGTTTCGTCCATGAAGTATTCCACCAAGGAACATTTGTGTTGCTTGTTATTATTCCTGTGTATATATTTGTTATTTGTGGGTCATCGAAGAAATCAGTTACGGTTATGTTTATTGTGATTGGTTCTCCTTGTTCGTAAGTGTTATTGCTCTTATCTAAGTAAACGTTTTGAATAGTCGTGTCTATCGCTGTAAACACTCTTGTTTTGCTTATTCCTAGATTATTATATGTGTCTTGGCATTCTACTCGCCAAGCATAAGTATTTTCTTCTGCGTTAAATAAAAAGTTTTGTTCTTCGTTTCTTGTTATGCTTGTATCATTTTCTTCTAATTCGTTGTTTATGTATAATGCGCAATAAGTTATTGGGCTTGCGTCTGTTACGTTGTATCTTAGTATTATTGTTCCTGTGCTTGTTTCGCTTTCATTCTCTGGGCTGATAAGTGTGACATTAGGAGATATGGTGTCCATTACTGTTATGACTAATTTTTTTTCTGCGTTTGTATAATTATTTGTTTCTTCGTAAATCGCGGTGACGTTGTACTCGCCGGGTTCTTCGAACATAGTAATATTTGTTAATTGGTGTGTTCCTTGGTTTATTTTTTCTTCGTTCAAATACAGTTCGATGAAGCCGTTACTTGGCTTATTTATTTGTGCTGTAATATTAACAAGCGTATTTTCATTTATTGTTATGTTATTTTGTTCCTCATCAAGGTAAAGAATTAATTCTGATTCGTCTTTTAACACCGCGTAACTTTTTTGTTCCGTATTATTCTTATTATTCACTGTATCGTTGGCGTACCATTTATATGAGTAGTTCCCCGCGCCTAGTTCTGTTGTGAACCAATATGTATTTCCCGCTTTGTTTGGTGTAATATTTGTTTTTGTTCCTGTGAAATTGTGTTCGAACAAAACGGTGTCTATGGCTACGTTGTCTGTCCACTCTATGCTGAAATTATATGTGGTGCTTGGTTCGTAAACACTAGGACTAAGGGGGGTGACGTTTTCATTAGAATAAACAGGATTGGTAATATCTATGTTTATTAAATAATTATTTTCTGCGTAGCTTTTTCTTTTGCTTAAATCAATACACATAATGTTCCAGGCATATGTGCCTTGGGGCATGTTTCTGTTAATAGTATTGTTTTCTTCGTTATTAGGAGTCTGGGTTTGTCTCTCTTCCATTATTCCTGTTTCGTTTGTGTACAACGCGCAGTAATCTATGTTTGAATCATTAACGTAGTAATTAAAATTCACACTTGATTCTTTTGTCCATGAATCATTCTCAGGCGTATTCAATATAACTTCTGGATTTGTTAAATCCACAGTAAAAGTTTTGGTGGTTGAGTTTCCTTCGTTTCCTGGTTCGTCAAAGCATTGTACTTTCCAAGTATGAATTGTTTCTGTGAATTCCGCTACGAAAAAATTATTGGTGGTGAACGTTTCAACATCATAAGATATATCTGCTACGGATTCATTTATGTACAGTGTACAATTCGTGATGTCTGATGCGTCTTCTACGTAGTACTCAAATATTATTTCGCTTGTATTAACATAATCATTCGCTGCAGGATAATTCAGTGTTACTAGCGGAGGATCTTCGTCTAAGGAATCTATTCTGAAGAACCATGTATCTGTGGTGTTTTCCCATCCGTTTATGTCTTTACAGTTTACGCTCCATGAATAATAATTGTTTAGTAAAAATCTTTCAAATTCGTTTACTGCGTTATTAACTACGTCGTACTTTGTTTGTTCTATGCTTCCATTTACGATTAATGAGCAGGATTCTATTTCTGATAATTCATCACTAACATTGAATTCAAAGTGTATTATGTTTGTGCCAATTATTAATTCTTCATTTTCGGGGCTTACTAAGTTTAGTTTTGGTGGCGTTAAGTCCACGGTTAATGTATTATTTTGGGTGTTGTATGCGTTGTTTCCTGCTTCGTCGAAGCATCGTATGTTCCACGCGTTGCGTCCTTCGTTCAGCGTTGCGTTTAATTCGTTTTCTTGGTTTTTTTGAACGTTGTCTGTTTGATTAGCTATTGTCCACGTTCCTGTAGTATTTGTGTATAAATAGCAGTTAGTTATTGTGTTTGTATCGCTCGGTGTGAACGTAAACGTGTTCTTTGTTTGGTTCGTGTATGAATCGTTGCTGGGTGTGTTTAGCGTTATGCTTGGTGGTGTATTGTCTGTTATGTATTTGTACCAAGGTGTTATTCTTTGGTTTCCGAAGAAATCGTAAGCTATTACTCTCCAATAATATGTTGAATCGTCATCAAGATTATTTATAGAATAATTAGTAGTTGTTATTTCGAACGTGTTGTATCTTTGTTCTATGATGTTAAAATCATTATTTTTACTAAATTCTAATGTGTAATTATCGAAGTCTGGCGTGGTTGTTTGTTCCCATTCCATTTCTGGGTTAAGTGTTTTTGATTCTGTATTATTCAAGGGGTAAACTAAGTTGAAAATGTTTGGTGGTATTGCTTGTACTTCGAAGCTTATCTCGGGATTTATTTGTCCTGATTTTTCTCTTGTGTCATTTGCCCATATGCTTGTGACTTCGTATGTTCCTGTGTTTATTGTGTTCGTAAATGTGTAGTAAAATTCGTTTCCGTTCCTGTTTAGTTCATAACTTATTTGGGTTGTGTTTGGATATCTTAGTGTGATTGTGGCTGTGTCTACTCCATAATAATCTGTTATTGTCGCGTTAAATCTTACTGTTCTGTTTTGTCTTATGCTTGTTTCATTTAATTCGTAATTAGTTATGCTTGGTTGTTTCATGTTTAGGTAAATGGTTCTGTTATTTTCTGCGAATGCTCCTCTTCCGAATTCGTTTTCACAATACACGTTCCATTCGTAGTATCCGTCGTTTTGAGTTACGTTGAAAGAATTAGTTGTGTCGTTATCTATGTTCGTAATTGTTTGATTTGGTTCCCAGTTACCTGTGAAGTTTACGTATAACGTGCAGTTGTCTATTGTTGTATAAAGTTCATCTATTACGTTAAAACTAAACGTGGTGGGTTCATTTATTGATGTTGTGTCTGTGTTTGGTGAAATTAATGTAATGTTTGGGGGTTCGGGTCCTGTGTCTATTTCGAGGTACGCCGCGTATACTTGTGCATTTGTTGGTCCTCCTCCTCCGGTTGGTCTCGTCGCGGCACTTAAGTGTATTCTCATATCTGATAAGTCTCCTGTTACGTTGTCCCAAGTACAGCTTTGCCATCCTATTCCTGTGTCTACAGGTAGAAAAGTACTGCATCTAGTTGTTGCTCCTTGTCTTAGTGAAAAAGTGTATTGTGCATTGCTACTTGTTGCTGTGTATACCCAAAGAGTTATGTTCACAACGTTTTGTTCTGTTATGTTAGGGAATCCGAACTCTGATATTTCTACCGCGTTTGATCTTGTAGCTACGAATGTGTTAATATCTGGAGCGTTTGGTTGTCGTGCACTATCTGTTATTTCTGTGTGTGTTATTCCTGATCCTTGACTCCACCCGTTTGATATGGTGCTGTTAGGATTGTAATAAGATATTATTGCGCTTGAAAGATTTATAATTAGAACTATTGTTAATATTGTAATGATTGTTAGTATTTTTTTTTTATTCATTTTCTCATTTTTATTCTTTTTTGGGTTTAGCGACAACACCAAGCGAGCCTTGATTTTACAAACACAAAAATACTAGACTCGGTGAAACATTGGTCAATTATTCGGGGCGAGCGCGTCGCGTTTCTTATCATTTTTTTAATCATTTTTTTTTCTTTCTTTGTTTTGTTTTTATTTTAGTTCGGTGTAAAACAC
This sequence comes from Candidatus Woesearchaeota archaeon, assembly GCA_020854775.1. Taxonomy (NCBI): domain Archaea; kingdom Nanobdellati; phylum Candidatus Woesearchaeota; species Candidatus Woesearchaeota archaeon. The sequence goes on from JAHKLZ010000002.1 coordinate 38,016, forward strand.
GACTCTGTCCGTGGGTCCTGAGTATTCTCTTAGTGTCGCAGGTATTCTTATTTCGAAATCATTAGTTGAGTTGTATCCTTGCGCGCCTTTGTTTATTCGTGTTATGAACAAGATGTTTTGTGTTCCGTCGTACTCTGTTCCTGTTTGGTAGTCCCATAGGATTCCTGTTTTGAAATTTGTGTTGTTCGTGCTGTTAATTATTGGTATGTTGTTGATTGTTGTTCCGAAGATGTTTATTGATTCTGTTTCTATTACTGCGTTGTTTTCTGTGTATGTTCTATTGATTGAGTCCGCGTAATTAGTTGAACCTAGCGCCGTGTCTAATAATTCGAAGTCTTGTAGTCTTTCTTGGTTGCTTGTATCTCTTCCTAGTGCTTGCAGTGTTAGCCATGAAATGTCGGAGTCGTAATCTGTTACGTATATGTTGCTTCCTGTTGAATTCTCAACGTTCCATTCAAACAACAGTCCCGCGGATGCGTCTGTAACTCTTAGTGTGTCATTAGTGGTTCCTAGGGCGTAGTGCCAGAATTCAACGCTTATTGTTCTTGAAGCGATATTGTTTGTGTAATTATCTTCTGTGATTCTTTTGTCGGGGTTCACGTACACTATTATATCGGTGCTTCCTACTGGGACTGTGAAGTTCACGCTCACATTTATTGATTCATTTTCATCTAGAGAAAGTATGGTTATGTTTTCTCCTATTTGGTTTCCTGTTGTGTTTACTTCGTTTGCCCAGAATTGCACGATGAATTCTCCTGCTGGGCTTCCTCCAATATTTCTTATAGTCGCGTTTATGGTTATTTCTTCGTTTTCTCTTGGATTCTCGTTGCTGAAGTATATCTCTGAAGCGTTCACGCTTAGGTCTGGTATTGGTATGAAGAACATCCAAGTCTCACTCGTGTTTGTGTTTGTTGCTTGGTCCGTACATGTAACGTTCCAATAATAGTAGCCTCCCATAAGACTTGTTAGTTCTACTATTTCTTCTTCTCCGTTCGTAACGTTGAGGTTTTCTGCTATTGCATCATCATTTAGGGTTACGAAGCACATTAAGTATTGTGCCATATTATCACTTGGTGTAAAGCTAAGATTAACTGAGGTGCTCGTTGTGTTTGTGTCATTAACAGGGTAATTAAGTGTTACGCTTGGTGCGATTGTGTCATAAAATATGATTATTGTTTCGCTTGTGTTTGTGTTCCCTGCTAAATCAGTTGATTCTATTCTTACTTCGTAGATTCCGTTGCTTAGTCCTTCTAAGTTCCTCGTTGTTAATGTGTTATTGCTTGTTGTGCCTTCCACGTTTATTGTTCCATTAACATATATTGTGTAATTAATAGTGGTTGCTAAATTATCTGTTAAATTGAATTGTATTCCTGGTCCTGTGTTGAACCAATTATTATTTTCTGTTATCATATTAATCTTCGGCGCTTCTAAGTCTACGTTCAGCGTTCTATTCTCGCTTATTCCTTGTGTGTTCATAGTTGTGTTATCTAGGCATTCTATTCTCCATTCGTAGATTCCGTTCATGTTTTCTACTATGAATGTGTTATTATTATTGTTATTAACTGAGAAACTTGTTTGGTTAGATACATTATTCAAATAAATGGAGCATTGTTCTATTCCTGTGTCGTCGCTTACGTGGTAAGTAAAAGTATTTGTGGATAGGTTGCTCCAATAATTATTAATAGGAGTTATCAGTGTTATTTCTGGTGGTATGAACACATTAAAATTTTTTGTTTCGCTTGTGTTTGTGTTTCCTGCTTGGTCTGTGCACATCACGTTCCAGTAATGTTCTCCTTCGTCTAAGTCTTCTGCGAGGAAGCTTTGTTGTTCTCCTACGTTATTATTAAATGGTCCATGCGTTGTTCCTGAAACGTTTACGTAACAAATAGATGTTTGTGCCATGTTGTCATAAATGGTGTAATTTAATAACACATTTCTCGTTGTGAAATTTTCTTCGTTTTCTGGCGCGTCCAGAGTTATGCTTGGTGGTGTTACGTCTAAGTATATAATAGTGGTTGTGCTGTTTGCTTTGTTTCCTGATTCGTCTTCAGCTTCTAATATTAATGAGTAGGTTCCTTCTTCTAATCCTGTTAGTTGTATTGTTTGAATTGTTCCATTAATTATGTGTCCTGTTTCTGTTTCTGTTTCGTTTACGTACAAAGTGTAGCTTATGTTTGTTGTTACTCCGTCCGTCGCGGTAATGTTTATTTCTGGATTAGTGGTGTTGAACCATGTATTGTTGCTTGTTAGAATTATTGGTACGGGTGGTGTTTCATCAACTATTATTGTTACCGTGGTGTTTTTTATTCTTCCTATTGAGTCTTCTGCGCTTATAGTTATTGTTCTTGTTCCTTCGCTCAGTGCTATGTTTATTTCTTGGCTTTCATTGTCTTGTATTTGTCCGCTTTCACCTATGAGTGCTTCGTCAACGTAAACTGTGTAATTAATTAATCCTTGTGTGTAATCTTGTAATGTGAAATTAAATAATACTTCGCTGTAATTGAACACGCTTCCATTCAAAGGCTTGTGTATAATGTTTCTTAGTACGCTTATGTTAATCGTTGCGTTATTATTTGTTTCATTTAATTCATCAATAGTATTATTCGGATCAGCGATCACGTATATGGTGTGATATCCTTCTGGTATGCTCCATTCAACCCAATATAATTCGTGTCCTTCATACGTCACGTTTTTTGTTTGACTTCCTATTAATATTCCTTCTTCATCTGGGTTGCCTTGCCAGAATTCAACTAACGTGTTTATTGCATCTACTCCTCCTAGGTTGCTCACGTTAGCAGTAATATTTATTACTTCGTTTAAATCAGGATTCGTGTTGTTAAAACTTATTCTCGTATCATTTAAGTATAAGTCAGGTTGGTTAATTACGAATCTCCATGTTTCGCTTGTGTTTACGTTGTTTAAATCATCTTTACATGTTACGTTCCAGAAGTGTTCTCCATCTTCCAATCCGAAAAATGTGTAATTAAAAGTTTCGCCTGACATACCAGTTATGTTATCTGCGAATCTTTCTCCTAGAGGATCTGAAACATTTAACTCACACACTAAAGGTGTTGTTTCGTTGAAGTCCGTGGCGTTCCAGTAAAATGTTATGTCGTTTTGATTAAATGTCTGATCTACTTCTGGGCTTATCAATGTTATTATTGGTGGTGCTAAGTCTACGTGGAATGTTTTTCCTGTTTCGTTTTTTCCTTCGTTTCCACTGGGATCTGCACACATAACGTCCCAGTTGTATGTTCCGTTTCCTAGGTTTGTTAGTTCAAAAGAATTTTCTATTCCATTAGTTACACTAGTCTTTGTTTGGTTTGGTTCATCATTTATTAGTAATGTACAATTATTTATTGTTCCTGAATTATCGAACGCCGTGAAGAACAAATTAATAGTTGTTATGTTCGTTCTATGATTATTAATTGGGTTTCCTAGTATCACGATTGGCGGTTCTTGCACTTCGAAGTTCCTTGTTTCACTCGTATTACTATTTGTTGCTAGGTCTCTACATTGCGCGCTCCAATTAAACCATCCGTCTGTGAATCCGCTTATGATTTCTTGGTGTGGCTCAGAATTATTTACTACTATGTTTGTTCTGTTTATTTCTTCATCGATGTATAAGTCACAAATCATTATTGGGCTTAGTGTGTCTGTGACTGTCCAATTAAACGTGATTGTGCTTGTGTTTAGTAATTCATCTATTATTGGGTTGTGCAATGTTATGCTTGGTGATGTTAGGTCTATGTAGAAACTGCTTTCGTTTGGCGCGTATGTATTCGCATCATTATCTGTACATGCGACTGTCCAGTTGTATTCTCCTTCTGGTAAATTGTTTAAGTCAAAAGTGTTATTTTGTTTATTGAATATTATGTTATTTGTTTGATTTGTTTCTCCGTTTAGTATTAGTTCACATCCTGTTATTTGAAAATCGTCTTCTGGGAAATATGTTAGTGTTACGTTGTTTGTGTTGAACCAAGTATAATTTTCTGGGCTTATTAGTGTGACGTTTGGTGGTGCGATTACTTCGAAGAAGTATTCTGCTGATTCGTTGAATAAATCTGCTTTATCTACACATAGAACGTTCCAAGAATAATTTCCGTCATTTAATAAATAATTTATTGTGTGTTCCGTGTTATTTTCTACTAATATGAAGTTCGCTATTGGATAAGTGTCTATTATTGGTTCGTATTCTGTTAGGAACACGTCACAGTACATTTCTGGGCTGACTGCGTCTTTTGCTAGGAACGTGAATGATACGTTGTTTCCTGTTTCTATTGTGTTATTTAATGGGTTTATTAGTGTTACTTCGTATGGTGGTTCGTTATCCACGTAGTATATCCATGGTTCGTCTGCTTGTCCGGTTAAGCTATTAGTGTCTGTACATTGTACGTTCCATTCGTATGCGCCGTCAGGCATATTTGTTACTAAGAAGCTGTTTTCATCATTAGCAGTTATGCTTGTGTTTGTTGCTTCTGTTGCTCCATTTAGTATTAGTGAACACGTTGTGAATGTTCCGCTTCCTTCACTTGGTATGTACGTAAAAGTTGTGTCTCTATTCGTGCTTCCTGTGTTATTCGCAGGGTTTATCAGTGTGATTTTTGGTGGTAGTAGTACTTCGAAGTTTATTGTTTCGCTACTGTTTGTGTTTCCTGCTTTATCAGTACAAGTTATACTCCAGTTATACAACCCTGTTAGTAGTCCGCTTATTTCTATTCCTGTTTCTGTGTTGTTCTCAGTTAATATATTGGTTTGGTTTATTTCTTCGTTTATGTATACATCACAAACCATTTCTTCTGAGTAATAATCTTGTGTTATCCAAGTAAAGTTATGTGTGGATGTGTTTACTGTTTGACTTTCGCTTGGATCTAAAGGTGTTATGCTAGGTGGTGTTCTGTCTACTATGAATGTTCTATTCGTGCTCGTATTAGTATTTGAGAATATTCCTGCATCAACGCAAGTTACGCTCCAATCATAATATCCTTCGCTTAGTCCTAGTAATTCGAATAATGTTTGTGTTCCTGAGGTTATGTTCGTTGTGTTTCTTTGATTGTATGCTTCGTTTAGGTATAAATCGCAGTATTCAAATCCGTCATTATCCGCGGGGGTGTATGTCAAATTTATTATTGTGTCGTTGAGGTGTGTCGCGTTTATTGGCGTGTTTAGTGTTATTATTGGGCTTTGATTTATTGTTAAGTTTCTTGTTTCGCTCGTGTTTATATTTCCGCCTATGTCTGTGCACATCACGTTCCAATCATGATATCCGTCAGGGTATCCTGTTCCTGTTTCACTAACCATTGTTCCGCTCGTTGTGCTCGTAGTTATACTTGGTTCTTCGTTGAAGTTTATCGTACACATTAAAGGAGCCCAGTTATCATTCGCGGTGTATGAGAATAGTATGCTTGACTGCGTGAAGTAAGCGTCATTTAATGGGTTGTGTAGTGTTATTGTTGGTGGGGTGAAGTCTCCGAAGAAAATCCATGTAGCGCTCGAACCAGGGTTGCTGTTCGAATCTAAACATTGTACGCTCCAATTGTATTCTGCTTCTTCTATTCCTATTTGGAACGTGTTTATTATGTTCGCAGTTATGCTAGTATTGGTTTGATTAAATAAGCCATTAACATATAATGAACATTCACTTATTCCGAATCCATCATAAGGTATGTATTCTAATGTCGCAGTGGTTGTGTTTACTCCTCCGTTATTCGCTGGGCTTATCAATGTTATTGTTGGTGGAACATCTGTTATTGTTATGTTATAAGTACTTGTTATATTTGTGTTTCCTGCTTCATCTGAACACTCCATTCTCCATGTGTAGTCTCCTATTGCGAAGCCTTCTATTGTTGTAGTAGTTAATGTATTATTTTGAGCTAGTACTATGTCTTCTAGCGCTCCGTCTATGTATATTTCACAAGTCATGTTTTCTGATTTTAAGTCTTGCACTATCCATTCAAAATCTATCCATGATTGTGTTATGTTTGCTTGTGGAATTTCTGGTTCGAAGATTGTTAAGTTGTAAGGTGCTTGTCTGTCTATGTCAAAATAATAAGTTGTTGAGTTTCCTATTAATCCTCCGTCGTCTTCGCACATAACACTCCAATTATATCTTATTTCTTCTAATCCTGATACTGAGAAAGTGTTTTCCACGTTCTTAGTTGGGTCGTTATCTGTTTGGTTTAATTCTTCGTTTATGTACAAATAACAAACATCTAAGTCTCCAAATGTTTGAGGAGTGTATCTGAAAATTACTGGTTCATCATTTATCCAAGAATTATTTCCAGGATAATTAAGAGTTATTTCTGGTTCTGTTGTTACGCCTACTGTGACTTGTTCAGAGGATGTTATTGCTGTGGAATATTTAGATGCAGCTCTGCATCTTATGTTGGTTGTTCCAGGGTTGCTTCCTTCAAGATTAAAAGTTACGGTGGTTGTTGAATTAAAAAGGTCTCCTTCATCTTCAGGGTTATTCTGGGTGCTTCCTAGAATTATTATTCCGCTACTTCCTATGTTGTTCCATGTTCCACTTTCATTACTTTGTGCATAAACGTTTAGGTCTAGGCATGTTCCCATGTAGCAGTCTACTTCGCATGTTAAATTAAAAGGATCTCCTTGTCCAACAGAAATAGATGTATTTGGTTGTATTAGTTCAGTGCTTAGTATTCCTATTTGTACGAAGTCTTGTGCATTAACAAAGCTTGATGTGTGATCTACTGCGTGAATAAATGTTCTTGCCGCGTTTGGATGAGTATTACCCATCCATATTTCGTAATATAATTTATCCGTGCTAAGAAGTCTAATATCTGTTGAAGGAGTGCATGTGCCAGTAGATGCGGCGCCACCACTTACGCCTGAGCCTGCTGTGTTTGAGCAAATCAAGGTGTTTGTTCCTGTTTCTGTTTGTCTGTATAAGTACCATCTGGCATTAAGATTGTTTCCTGCGTCTGTGTAGTATGTGCTGAATGAAACTGTTGAGCCACTTGGTATTTCTGCTCCGTTTATTCCTAGGAAGGGACTTGTTGCTTCTACTATTTTTACTACTTGTCCTGAACCTACGCTTCCTGATACTGTGTTTTGTGTTCCATCAGTTTGTTGTGCTAGGCCTAATTCGCAAAGTAATGTACCGCAGTCTGTTGTGCTTGTTTCGTACCATAATCCTTCATTTATTACTGGTGTGATATCTATTGTTATTGTTCTTGTTGCACTCGTGTTTTGGTTTCCTGCTCCGTCATAACATTGCATGCTCCATTCGTATACTCCGTTTTCTAGGAAGTGGTTTATTGTTTGTGTTGTGTCTCTTGCTACGTCGTAGTACGTGCTTTGTGTTGTTCCGTTTATTATTAATGAGCAATTACTTATTGTTGAGTTATCTGTGACGTTATAATTAAAAGATATGACGCTTGTATCTGTTATCGTTGCAGAATTAGCAGGGCTTATTAGTGTAATCATTGGGGGTGTTCTGTCTATGTGTATTGTTCTGTTTAGTACGGCTGTTGTGGTATCGTCGTTTTCGTCTATGCACATCATGTTCCAAGTATAGCTTCCTTCGTTTGTGAAAGTTGTGCTTAAGAAGTTGCTTGTGCCATTGTTCACATTCGTGGTGGTGTTCTTCGCGCTCCATCCTCCTTCGTTTGTGTATAGTGAGCAGTTCTCGATTGTGGTTTCTGCGCTTGTTGGTATGTATTCGAATTCTTGGTTTGGGTCTGCTCTTGTGTAGTAATTGTTTTCTGGGTTTTCTAATATTACTGCGAAGTCTCCTGGTTCTGTGTAGTTCAGGTTCGCGTTTGCCCAGTTCAGGCTTATTCCTACTGTGCTTTCTCTTTGTGAGTTTCCTGGCGTGGTGAATGTTAGTGATGCGTCTAAATGTATGTAGTAAGTGCAGTAGTTTGGCCAGTTATCGCAGTTGTCTTGGTTGAATGATTGGCTTCCTGTTTCATCTATATTGTTATTTGTCCACGTAACCGTTGTGGATGATGTTGCGCTTGATGAACCTACTTGTATTTCGTTTCCGTTTCCAAGATTATCGTCGTGGTCTAAGAACGCGTTTTGTGATCCCGCAGTTATTGTTCCTGCAGATGTCATTGTTATGTCTACGTTGTATTGTATTTCTTCCATGAAGAAAGAGGTTGCTCCTGTTGGTACTTGTACTGTGTATTCGCATGTTACGTCGCAACTTATTTGTGCGTTGTTACTTGTTTGTGTGTATGAGCAACTGCAATCTAGTGTATCGTTTAGTTCGCTGTATAGTGGGTCTTCTGGTGTTAGTGTGAATGTGTATATTTCTCCTAGTTCTAGGTTTCTCTTTTTTTGCCAGTTCCCCCAACAAGTCTGGGTTTCGAAGTCGTATTCTTTGCATTCGTATAGTGCTGTTCCTTGCGCGATTGCTGTTATTGTTGCTTCTTCGAAGTTCATAGTTGTTGGGTCTATCGCGTAGCTTCTTATTGTGGGTCTTCCGTTTATGTTTATTTCTTTGTTTATGTCTTCTAGTCCTAGTCTTGGGGGTGTTTCGTCTTTTAATCCTTTTATTTCTATTTTTTCTATTGCTTTTATTGGGTTTTCCATTAAAAGTCTTGGTCCTCTAGAATTAAAGATGTGTTGTAGTGACGCAGGTCTTTTTATTCCCGCGTAATTTTCTAGGATGATTCCTCCTGGATTTATGTGGGTTGGTTGTTGTATTTGTTGTGTTGTTATTTGTTCTTGTTCTAGTATTTCTGATTTTGTTGTTTCTTCTATTGTTGTTTCTTCTTTGTTGGTTGTTATTATTGTTTCACTTATTATTTCTCTTGTTTTTTTATTTATTAGTTGTATTTTGTATGTGTCTGGTTCTGGTAAATTAAATTTTATTGGGAATTTTGGTATCCCTATGTAATCGTATTTTTTGGTGCTTGTTATTATTGTTAATGTTAATAATTCAGTTATGTTTTCATTTATTAGTTCAGGTTTCGTGTTTATTATTATTGTATCTTTTACTTCGTAGTATTCTTTATCAGTTATTATTTTTAGATTTGAGAATTCATTTTCTGCAGTACTTATTAGTTGTATGTTTAATAAGAATATAATGGTAACTAGTATTATTGTACTAAGTACTTCTAACCACCTTATTTTTCTCATTTTTTCCCTTGTTTTTTTAAGTTTGATTTCTTTTTTTAGTGAATTTTTTTTATTTGAATATACTTTGTACTATTTTTTGAGGTAATTTGTTTTTAATGAGAACTTCTTTTATTTCTTCGTCTGTTTTTCCTCTTTTTCTTGCTTCTCCAACTATTAGTAATATTTGTTTTTCTAGTTCTCTTTCTATTTCAGGATCCGTTGTGAATTCGCTTATTACGTCTTTCAAGTTTTCTTTTATTTCTTCTTTCGTTTTCTGTTCGTTTTCTGTTTCTTTTGGTTTTTCTTGTTCTTCTGATTTTTCTTTCTCTATGTTTTGTTCTGTTTCTTTTTTTGGTTGTTCTTTTGTTTCTTTTTGTTCTTCTTTATTTTCTTGTTCGTTTTCTGTTTCTTTTGGTTTTTCTTGTTTTTCTGATTTTTCTTTCTCTATGTTTTGTTCTGTTTCTTTTTTTGGTTGTTCTTTTGTTTCTTTTTGTTCTTCTTTATTTTCTTGTTCGTTTTCTGTTTCTTTTGGTTTTTCTTGTTCTTCTGATTTTTCTTCTTTATTTTCTTGTTTTTCTTGTTCTTTAGGTTCTGTTGATTCTGGTTCTGTTTGTTTTTCTTTTTTGTCTTCAGGTTTATAATCTGTTTTTTCAACTTCTAAATTAAGTTGTTTTATAGCAGAATCAAGTTTACTTTTTATCTCAGTTTTCAAAGTATTCATGTGTTTCTTAACATCTTCATGAGTACTCTTAGATCTTTCATCCATTAAGTTTATTACGCTGTTTGTGTGTTTCTCAAAGTCGTTAAACTTAGTTATGAATTTTAATAATTCTTTCTTATCAGTTTTATCTTCTAATTTTATTTTTATTTTATCAAAATCAGATTGCATCTTATCGAAGCTTCTTTTCAAATCTTTTACGGAATCGTTAAACTTGTCAAATTCCACGAATTTTTTTTCTACTTCTATGTATATTGTTTCTACTTTGTTACTGTGTCTTTCTATTATTCCTTCTATTTTTTTTATATCTATGAGTTCTGCTTTGATTTCTTCGTTTAATTTATTGACTTGTTCTATTCCTTTGTAAAAATCAATTTTTTTCCTCATTTCTTTTACTTCTTTCATCATGTCTCTCATTAATGATTCGCTACTTTCCACTCCTGCTTTTACGCTTTCTATTTTAGAATCTTGTTTTCTAACTTCTAACATTAATTGATCTGGTTTAACGCTTTCTACTAAGTCTATTGCTTTAGTGGCTGAGGCTTCTATGTTACCTACGGACTTGTTCGTGTCCATCATCATTCCTCTTATTTCACCTATTTCTTCGTTCATCCTTGAGAATCTTTCATTAACGGCTTGTCTTTGCTCGTTTAATCCTTCTAATTGAGCTTTTATTTTTGTTACTTCTATTCCTAGTTTAGAATCTCCTAAATCATCATTTTTTTTATTCTTAGCTGCTTCTTTTTCTTCTAATTCTGCTTGTTGCGCTTCTATGTTTTTCTTAATCATTTCTTCGTCGCTTAGCTTTTTCTTAAACAATCCCATATTTCTTCATTCCTCTTTTTTTTCTTCGTATAAGCCCGCGGCTTGCAAAACTTCTTTTTTCACATTAAGCTCTTCTCTTTCTACTGATTCTTTTATTTCTTTTTTGACTCCTTCTAATAATTTCATAACTTGTCTTCTGTCTTGTTCTTTATTGCTTACTTCTAAGAATGACAATTTTGGCTTTATCAATCTAAGATTCATGTAAGGCATAAACATGTCTTTTCCTTGTTTTCTGTAATCTGATATTTCTGAGTATAATTCTTCATATATGTCTTTAAGATCTGAAACTGTTTCTTTTTGTTTTTCATAATTCAAGTAAGAGTTACTTTTCATATTACGAGTTTTTTCCAGCAAATTTTCTGCTCTTTCCGCTCTCAAATCTCTTTCTTTTTCTTCAGCTAATTTTTGTTCTTCTGTTTTTTCTTGTCTTTCATATTTTTCTGGTTCTTCTGTCTCTGTTGTTTTTTCTGTTTCTTTTTGTTCATCATTATTTTCTTTGTCTTCCTGTTCTGGTTCTTCTTCTTTGTTTTGTTCTGTTTCTTGTTTTTGTTCAGATTCCGTGTTTGGTTGTTCGTTTTGTTCTTCTAGCTCTGCTGGCTCTACTGCTTCTTTTTGTCCTGTTTCTTTTTCATCTTTTTTTGTTTCTTCTTTTGTTTCTTCTTTATTTTCTTGTTCTTCTGTTTTTGATTCTTCTTCGTTTTGAGAAGAAAATATTTTATTTAATATCTCGGAACTTATTCCTTGGCCTATGAGTATTTTTTTAATTTCTTCATTTGTTTTTCCTAACTTTTTCGCTTCTTTTATTATTGATAATAAATTTTCCGTAACGCTAATTGTTTGTTTTTTTTCATTTTCTTTAGTTTGTTCCTCTTCTTCTTCCTCTTCTGATTTTTTATTCTTTATTTTCTTAGCTTCCTTTTCTAATTCTTTCATCCAATTATCGGAAGGGGTTCTTCGTATCTTGTTTAATATTTTTTTAAAAATGGTTTTTTTATCTTTATTATCTTCTTCTTTGTTTTTCTTAATTTTAGGTTTTATTATTTTTTTTAGTATGGCTTTGGCTTTTTCTTTTCTTGTTATTTTTTTGTTAATTTCTAATTCGTGTTTTATTCTTTCTAAATCTATTTTTTTGTGTTTTTCTTTGTGTTCACGAGTTTGCTCTTCTAATATTATTCTAAGTAGTTCATCAGGTTTTTTCACGTTCTTCATTTTTTCATATAATTCTTGTTTATGAAACACGTTCTTTATCCAATTAGCATAATCGTTTTTTTCATTAGTTACATGATGATAAAAGTTTTCAAGATTCTCGTAATTAGTGTTTTTTTCTAGTTCTTTTTCTAATTCTTTGATGCTTCTAAGTTTTTCTCCGTTCCTAAGATAAAAATAATTATCAGGTTTTATTGTTTGCATCATTTTTCACCATCTTCTTTTTTATCCTCTGATTCTTTTTCATCTTCTTTTGTTTCTTCTGATTTTTCTTCTTTATTTTCTTGTTCTTCTTGTTTCTTTGGTTCTTCAGCAGGTTCTTTAGCGAAGTTTTTTACTGCGTCTTTTTGTTCTTCTTGTTTCTTTTTTTCAGGACTTTTTTCTAACGCAGGCAATTTTTCTCCTTTTGCTCTTTTATCAAGCAAGCTTATTATTTCTTTTCTGTCCTTAGTGTTATCCAGATGTTCTGCTAATTCAGCATCTCCTACTGCGTCTCTTATCCAATCAGCGAAATCATTTTTATTTTCATTCACGTGGTACTCATAATCTGAGTCTTTCATCGCTTCTATTTCTGAGTATAAACTCGTTGGGGTAACAACTAACATGTCGTTGTGCAATTTCAATATCTTGTCAGGAGGAACATCTTTTTTGAATTTGTCTTGAGGAGTTTCTTTTTTGTCATCTTTTGTTTCTTCTTTCTTATTTTCTGCTTCGAATTTTTCTCTTTCTCCTTGTGCTTTCTTTAGTTCTTTATCTAGTTCTTCTTGAGACACCATTTTTATTTCCATTTTCTTAGGTGTTTTTCCTATTTTAGTCCAAACTTTTTTTAGTCTTGGTTCTAATCCTTCAATGTATATCTTTACCATGTTGAAGTTTCCAGCTTTTACTTTGTCTAATGCTAATTTTAGTTCTAATCTTAAATCGAACACGTCTTGTTTTTCTTCTTTTTCTAATTGGTCTAATTCGTAAGTCATTTGATCTATTTTCATGTTGTATTCGTTGTATTGTGCTATTTCTTCATCGCTTAATCTTGCTACTGAGTGCATTATTGGTCTGAACGTTATGAAATAAGGTCTTCCTCTGTTATATGCTGAGTTTTGCACCATTCCTGTTCCTATGCTTGCTTTTACTAAGCTTTGCAGAACATCTTCTCCGTACTTTGTTTTAATCCTGTCTAAGTCTCCTTCGTCTCTTGTTCTCATTTGTACTTCTGTGTTGATGTTTGCTTTGATTTGTCCTACGAAGTCTGCTAATACTTGCGAGATTAGCATTACGCCTATTCCCCACTTCCTGAACTCACGGCATGCTCTTTCTATTTGTAAGAATCCTTCTCCACTTCCTCCGAACTTAGGTAGTAAACGGTGTACTTCGTCGTATACTAAGCAAAGTCTTAGTGGTTCTGATTCGTCGAAGTTCGCGTGGAATACTTCTCTTACGGTGTTCGCGACGAAGATATCTATTTCTTTTGGGTCTAATTTATGTACTGCGAATACTTGTATTTCTCCTGGTTTCATGAATTTTCTTATATCTATTAATTCGCGCGCGTTATTGATTTGTCTTATGTTTCCTGTGAATGGTTTAGCGTCTTTTTCTGTCATTCCGAAGCTAGGATATAAGCCTAGTAGTCCTTTGTTTGTTAGTTTTCTTAGCATCCCTGTCCATTGCGCGGTTGGATCGAAGACTATTACTGCCACGTCTTTTAGTAGCATTTCTTCTATTATTACTTGTGCTGAGAAACTTTTACCTCCTCCTGTTGATCCTGCTACGATTGTGTGTGTTTTAAAATTTTCAAGGTTCATGTATGCTTTGTTTGATGTCTCTGCGATTTTTCCTGCGAATATACTTCTTGGTCCGTCTTTTGGTATCTCTGAATATTCAACTTTTAAGTGATATTTCTTTTTTCCTTCTATTCTTTTTTTGATTATTATTATTGCTATTATTAGTCCTATTAAGAATAATAAGAATAGTACTGCGTGCCATACTCTTATTCCCCAAAATAATATGTATTGATGTATTGGTAGACTTACGTGGAATACGTGGCTAGTGCTAGAACTTAGATCTAAGTAGTTAGCGGTTACTCTTATTACGTATTCTCCTTCTCTTATGTTATCAGGTAATTGTACGTTTCTTATTAATGACAGACTTGTTTTTAGGAACACGTTAGATGTGTGTGTCCATATTGTTTCTGTTCCGTCTAGGTTTTGTATTGTGAATATTAGACTAACAGGGTATTCTCTGTCGCTTAGCAAGTTTGTTAGGTCTGTTCTGAATGTGAATTTTGAGCCTGAGTATATTTTTCTGTCACTCATACTTATTCCTAGTAGTAGTGCTTGTATTGGTATTTTGTCTCTGTCTAATATTTCTACTATTATTGGTATTTCTACATCTATTCCGCCGGTTATGTTTAATGTTCCGTTGTATATTCCTGGTGTTTCATTTCCAAAAAATGTTAGGGTTGCTCTTCCATCTCCTCTTGGGGGTATTAGTACACTGGTTCTATCTATACTTATTACTTTTTTTGCGTCTCCTACTACTTCAAAATTTAGTTGCATGTTATTTTGTCTGAAGCTTTGTATGAAGACTGTTTCTTGTGCGAATTCTCCTTCTCTTATTCTCTTCGTGATTCTATTGAAGGGTATCCAGTAATCTTGTCCTTCTATTTCTACGGGTCTTTCTATTTGGAAGGGTACTTCTCCGGGTCCTTGGTCTGGTCCTTGGTCTGGTCCGAAGTCAGGTCCTATGTCTGGGTGCATATCTATGTATTCTACTGGTGGTAAGTCTATTTCTAGTATTATGTTGTGTTCTGTTACATTGTTTTCGAATACTGTTACGTTATTGAAATATACTTTGTATCCTGTTCTTATTGCGAAGATATTTCTTGTTCCTGCGTCTGTTGATATTCTGTAGTAACCTGTCGCGTCTGAGACGTTAGAATAGCGTCCTATTGTTACTATTGTGTTTTCCATAGGATTTCCTCCTATGTCTGTGACTATTCCTTCTACTATTCCGAATGCGCCTGGTTCATCTTCGCCTGCAGGACACTCTATGTATGGATCTAAGAATATGTAATATTTTGTTGTTGCATTGTTGGGAATGGGGAGCATCATTTGATAATTATAGAATCTTTGGTTGAATCCTCTGTGGAGCATTTCTTCTATTAATGCGACGACTACATAATTGTTGTTTTCATCTTTTAATAGGCCTGCTTTGAACATTCCTTCTTCGGTGCCTGTTCCTACGTATGTGTATACTGTCGGTATATTGTTGATTGGGTTTGCGCCTATTTGTATGTTCATTGTTTCTTTGAATGTGTTAATGGTAGAATCGTAATGTGTGTTATCTATTCCTATAAACGCGTCTATTTCTTGGCGTGTTGCTGCTTGAAGCGTCGGTATGGATATTTCTTGTTGTGGTACTAGGCTTGCGAATAGTAGCGTGGTGGTTCCGCTTCTCAGACATTCGAAGAATATGTTTCCTTCTATCATTCCTCCTGGGTCTACTTCGAATTCCCATGGTTGTGTTTGTCCTACTCCGAATGCAGCGCCATATAATCCTGCCCAGCTTATTACTGGTTTTTTGAACAGCAGGTTTATTTGGTGTATGTATCCGCCTTGTCCTTCATGATAAGCTATGTATCCTGTGTAAATACTCGTGGTTAATATTATTAGTATACTTATTATTGTTAGTATGATTAATGCGTAGTTTTTTTCTTTAGTTTTTTTGTTATTTCTGTTTTTTAGCGCTTCTTCTATAGTCATATTTTTTTTTCTGGTCATGTCTTTTATTTTTTGTTTCAATGTCCGTTTTTTTTCTTGTTCTTTCATTGTTTTGTTATTTCTTCGGTTATTTGTTTGATTTGTTCTTTGAATTTGATTTGTGTGTTTTTTTCTGATTTGTTGTATGCGTCTGTTAACTTGTTGTATGTTTCAATTGCGTATTCTTTGTTTTTTTCTTTTAGTGCTGTTTGTGTTTGTGTTGTTAGTTCTTCTACGTATTTTTCGTTTAGAATATTCATCAATGTTATGGCGTCTTCATATACTTCTTTTTTAACGTTTCTTGGCGCTTTTTCATATATCATTTTTATTTCTTTGTATATGAGGCTTGCGCGTTCTATTTCTTTTGTTTCCAAATAATCTTTTGCATCATTTATGAGGTTTTGTAATTGTTTTATTTTCTTGTCTTTTGAAAAATTATTTATGTATTCTATTATTTTTTCTTTTAAGTCAAAAACGTAGAAAACATATCCTAGTATTAGTAAAATTAGTATTATTACTAAGCTCGTTATTGGTTCTAGTTTCATGTCTGTGAATGTTACTAGTCCTGTTATTGCATTACTTCCTGATCCGCTTGTTCTGAAAGATCCTTCTGTTAGTATTATTGTGTGTGTATTTTTTATTTTTTCTAAGTCTTGGTGTTCTTTTAAGTAATAATTTATTGTTTCTGGTTTTTCAAATCTTATTAATTTATTTCTTGTTAGTACATCGTGTACTTGTTTCGTTACGAATTCAGTAGTTATTTCATCGCTTATTTTTTCTAGTAAGAAATGATGCCTTGTTGTGTCTCCTGTGTATTCTATTGTTTTTTGAACTACTGTTATATTTTCTTTTTCTCCATTTATGTATGTTATAGTTGTTTGTGCGGTGAATGTTCTAATTCTTATTAGGTTTTGTTGATTTTCTATTTCTCTTAAGTCTGGTCTTCCTTGTAGGTTTCTTTTTTCTGCGTATTCTTTAACAATTTTTTCTAGGTCTTCCCTGCTTGCATGAGTCATGTATTCTTCTGATTCTGTAACTTCTATTAGTAAAGGAGTTTTTCCTTCTAATTGTATTACTTGTTCTTTGTATTCTTGTATTTTTTCTTGTTTTTGTTGATCTGTTAAGTCTCTTCTTAGTGCTAAGCTGTTAAGATCTCGTAGTATTCTTTCATAATCTCTTAGAGATACTCTTAGTGTTTCTTTTATGTCTAATGCGTCCGCGGTTTTTCTTTCTTCTAAGCCTAAGTTATCTAAGTTTTCGTGTGCTTGTTCTATTTGTCTTCTTAGTTCTCCTGCGTCTATTGTGTCTTGAGTGTTAGTTGTTGAGAATTGCGTTGTTGATTTTGAGAATTCTCTTATTTCAGATTCTGCTGTTTCTTTTTGTGTTTCACAACTTATTTTCCATTTGTATTCTCCTGTTTCTATTTTTTCTTTGAAAGTTATTGTTCCTGCTTTCACGTTTTCTTTTCTTGCTAGCTCTATGAACCATTGGCTGTTTTTGTCTGTTATGAATAATTTACATGTAGCTGTTTCTGCTAAGTTTATTTTTGCTTGGAATTCTATTTCTGTATTAGTTATTGTGGCTTTATTTGTAGGTTTTTCTAGTTCTATTTTGTTATTTGTTGTTGTCGTTGTTGTTTCTATTTTGTCCAGTTTGATTGTTAGACTAGTTGTTGCATCTAGTTTGATTGTTTCTGTTTTCACGTAATATCCTATCGCGTCCAGTCTTACTTTGTATGTGTCTTTTGGTAAGTTAAATTTTGTTTTTCCTGTACTATCTGTTATTTTATCTTCGTTAGTTTCAAGTATTGTTATTATTGTGTCTTTTAGTACTTGGTTTTGTTGATTTCTTACTTCTATTGTTAAATCATAATAAGGTCTCACGTCTAAAGTGATGGTTTCTTCTTTTGTGTTTCCTTCTTTATCTCTTGCTGTTAATTTTATGTCTCTATATCCTTCTGTTGCATATTTTATTTTTAGTTCGTTTCCTGTTTTTGTTGTTCCATCTGGTAAAGTCCAAGTGTATGTGTAAGGTGTTATTCCTCCTGTTGTTGTCGCTGTAAGAGTTGTTTCTTCGTCTAGTTTTATTTTTGTTTTTCCAGAAACGCTTAGTTTCATGCTGTCTATTACTTCATATGTTTTTGTTATGGCTATGTTCGCGGTTGTTATGTTTGCTCTTATTTCGTACTTAC
The DNA here is from genome assembly GCA_020854775.1 of Candidatus Woesearchaeota archaeon. Taxonomy (NCBI): domain Archaea; kingdom Nanobdellati; phylum Candidatus Woesearchaeota; species Candidatus Woesearchaeota archaeon. The sequence goes on from JAHKLZ010000002.1 coordinate 55,801, forward strand.
CCGGATTTTTTGTTTCTGTATTTGTTAATAATGTTGATGGTGCTTGTATTTTTTGTGTGTGTGTGCATTCTTCCCATTGTAAAGTTCCTTGTGTTGCATTTCTGCATATTTTTATGTCTACTTCTATATTGTTTGTTGTTTTTAATAAATAATAAGAAGTTTCTCCTAAGTTGTATTTTTCTTTGTCTGTTTCTATTATCAGGGCTTCTTCAACTACTATGTGTATGGTTTTTTCTTTGTGTGTATAATTTTCTGTTTCGTTATATCTTGCTTTTATTTCGTAGGTTCCTGTTTTGTCTGGTCTTCCTGTTATTGTTATGGTTCTTGTTCCTTCTGTTTCTTCAAGTAGTTCTGTTGTGTTCATCAAAGTATTATTTATTAATAGTTCTAAGTGTCCTTGTTCTGTTTCTATTGTCGCGGTTATATTTACTATGTCTAATTGATTTATGGTCGCGTTTTCAGTTTGTGAATTAAATTTAAGTGTTATTATTGGTTCGGCTTTTTTTATTTTGTAGTTATTTATTATTGTTGTATTAGTTGTGTTTGTTTCGTTTATTATTGTCCATTCATAATTGTATGTTCCTGCGCTTAAGTCGTCTATGTTTATCAAGTAGTATCCTTCTTCGTAATTCACATCACTGTTTTCTAGAAGTATTATTTCATTTTCGAAGAGTTTGAATATTACTTTATCTTGTAATTCTTCTATTAATATGAATTCGTAGTTTTGATTAGGTGTGTATGTTGCGTTTTCTGGAGTTGTTTGTGTTGTTTGTGCTGATGCTAGAATTATTAATAATAGTGTTATCATCATGAAGGTTATTGCTTTGTTGATTTTTGGTGTTATTTTCATTTTTTAAGCTCCATAATTATTTTTTCTAGTTCTTGTAAGAGTTTGTCTTTGTCTTTGCTGTCTTTGTTTTGTGCGATGTTTTCTTCTAGTTGTTCTCTCATTTTTTGTACTTCGTGTTTGTAGGGTTGTGTGTGTTCTTCGCATTTTTGTCGTATTATTGTTCTGATTTGTTCTGATAAGTCTAAGTAGTGATTTTCTTGTGCTAAGATTTTTAGTTCTTGTACTAATGTTGCGGGGAGTCTTATGCTTAGCACTGTGTCTTTCATTTTTTTATCCCTCTTTGTTTTTGTTCTTGTACGTATTCTCTTAGGAATTGTCTTACGGCTTCTGATCTTGAGCTGAAGGATTTTTCTTGGAGCAATGGGTCAAGTTTTTTTAGAAGTTCTTTTGATAGTCGTACGTTGATTATTTCTGTTTTATTCATTATTTGTTCCTCGACGCGTCAAACAAAATTGTATGTTTTTTGTAGTTTTTTTATTAGTTTTTGTATGTTTAATGTATTACATTTAGTACCTTTTTTGTATATTTGTATTACATTTGTATGTTTTTTATACATTCTTCGTGCTACATTATTATATAAATGTTTTGTTTTTTACTCTTGAAATGATTAATTTCTATATAGAAAATAATTTTGTGTGTGTTTTCATAAATAATTTAAACAAAGGGGTCATCTTAATTATATGAAAAACAAGTTTTTCAAATTCGTATTATTTATATTCATATTATTGTTATCTGTTAATTTTTCTTTAGCTAGCTCAGAGAATGAATTTTATGCTGATTTGCTAATAAATATTAATGATAGAGGGGACGTGGTGATTTCTGGGCTGACTAATCATCCTAACATCACAGGTTCTTATGATGATTTAACCTCTAAACAAGGTAAGTATTGGGTTTTTAATTTGAGCAGTGATTATTTTTCTAGTGCTTTATTCAAAGTTTCTTTACCTGATGGGGTCGTGATTAATTACGTGAAAAGTTCTGCACCTATTAATATAGGGTATGATGATTCTCCTTTCGTTAAAGGCATTTTGAAGGATAAAGTTTTAGAAATATTCTTACAATATCATTTTGAAGAATCAAAACCTGGCAAGAGTTATTATTTGTTATTTGTTTTTTTAGGGATTTTTGTTTTGTTCATCGGATTTTATTTGTTGTATTTTGTTAAGAATAAAAAGAAAAAAGATGTGCATGTTAAGTTTTCTTTGACGGAGAGACAAAAAAATATTTTATTATTTTTAGAAAAGAAAGACGGTGTGTCTCAGAGTTTTTTGGAAAAAAAATTTGGTTGGCCTAAATCTTCTTTGTCTAGAAATATTGATTCTCTTGTAAGAAAAGGATTAGTTGTTAAGTTAAATAAGGGTAATAGTAATGTTATTGTTTTGAATAAGCAAAAATAATTTAAAGCATTAGTTATATGTATATATTCTTTAAGGCGCTTTGTTCCGGTTATTTTTTGGTTGTTCCGGTTTGTTCCGGGCAAATATTATATTTTGTTCCGTCTTAATAAAAAGAGGTATCAAGTCCTCTTATTGGATTTGATGAGGTGATAAAATGATTTGGAAAAACTTGAAAGTTTTTTTGGTTGTTTTAGCTTTGCTTATTGCTTTGCCTTTAAGTTTAGCTGATGACAACGAAACGAATGAGGATGACGTCATTAATGGAAATGATGTTGATGACGTAGAAAATAATGAATCAGATACTGATGCTGATGAAGCTGAAGTCGTTGATGATGAAGCTGATGATGAATTGGATGAGGTTGCTGACGACGTAGAATTGGCTCCGTTCAACACTAATGATGGCGCAACTGTTAGATTGCTTCAGTTAGAAAGATCTATTCAGAAGAATATTCTTCAAGGAGAAATGTTACTTGAAAGATTAGCTGATAGATTATCTGAAGAGTCCTTGGAAGACTTGGAAGCTATTCTTTTGGTTATGGAAGATTTGAAGAGCAAAGTTTCTAGTTATGAACTTGTTGGTAAAGAAGAAGATGTTCGTGCTTTTGTTGAGTTTAGACATGAAGCATCAGAGTTATCTAAAGAATTTAGGGAAACGCTTAGAGAATTTGTTCAAGAGCAAGAAAGAAATGATTTAAGAGCTCAAGTCAATAAGGAAGTTCATGAATTACCTAATCTGGCCAGGTATGATGATGCTTTGAGGGAAAGAGCCAGGATTCATAATGAAGAAATTGTTAGAGCTTCAGGCAGAGACGTTATCAGTGAGGATTTGCTTTCTAGGATAAGGTCTGGCGAGGTTGAGCCTAAGCAAATTAAGGAAGAAGTTCTTAGTTCTGTTAGGAATATTCGTGCCGAGCAAGCTAATGATGTTCTTCGTGATATGCAAGAGGAAGCTTTACGTCAAAGGATGAATATTATGCAGGAGCAAGAAAGAGTTAGGAATCAAGTTAGTTCTGAGAATGGTGAAAGAGTCAAGGAAAAGATTAATGAGATGAAAGAGAGAGTTCCTGAGGACTTACAGCAAAGAATTGATTCTAGGTTGAGTAATATTGCTCAGCGTCCTAGTGGCGTTGTTAATAACTCTGTGAGAGGTGAGTAAAAGTGAAATATTTAGTGATGGGATTGTTATTGATTTCGGTGTTGTTGGTGTCTGCTTGTTCATCAATGGATGTTGCTGATAATGATTACTTAGGTGATCAGCAATCAGTTGTTGATGAAGAAATAGAAGCAGATATTTTGCCTGAACTCGTTGATCCTGACGAATACATAGAAATTGGTGAAATGATTTAGTTATTTTTTTTTCTTTTCTTTTTTTTCTTTTTTCTTAGTATTAAGAATAACAGTGTTGTTATAGTAATTATGATTATTGAATAAGTTAAGGTTACTATGTTGGTGTTTGTTTTTTGTGTTTTTGTTTCTGTGTTAACATTTATTATTGTTCCTCTTTCTTGTGTTACTTTTTGATTGTAATGTATTCTTCCTTTTACTTGGTATTGTCCTGGTTCTTCAGGTGTATAAAACATTTCTATGTCTATTTCTTCATTTCTTGGTACGTTGATTGTTTCTGATTCTATTATTTTTATTATTTTTCCGTCTTTTAGTATGACTCCTTTGAATTGCGCGCTCACAGTTCTTGTTCCTTGGTTTTTGAATTTAGCAGTTATTGGTACTATTTCGTTTGTGGTTGCCCAAGTTTTTGTTCTTAGAGTTATTAAGTTTCCTTCGTCGCTTATTCCTCCTCTTTCTAGCACGCTAAAGGTTATTGTTGCTTTGTTTCCGCATATTGGCTCTGTTATTTCTGCCCAGTATTGTCCTGGTTCTAATCCTAGGTTTATTTTGTTGTTTATTATTTCTGTTTTTGTTGGTATTATTTCCGCGTCGTGTCTGTACGCGTGTTCTTTAATTAATTGTTCTTGTAGTTGTGAGAATATTTTCATTTCAAACAAAGGTCTTATTCTTACGTTTCCTGTGTTTCTTATAGTCGCAGTAATTGTGTTTTCTTCGTTTATTTCTATTGTGTCCAGGTTTATTCCTCCCGCGGTGCAGGAAATTATTTGAGTGTCTGTTATTGTCACGGTTATTTTTACTTCGAATGCTACCACTATGTTTGTTCCTATTTGAGAAGTTATTTCTCCTACGGGTCCTGTGCTTATTATTATTGTTCCTTCGTAAGTGTCTACTCTCGCGTCGCTTGGCGGTTCTACTATTACGTTTATTATTCCTGGATTGTTTTCAGTTACTATTAAGTGTTCATCTCTAGGTTCTAGGGTTATCCAATCAGCTATTTCTCCTTTTGCTTCGTAGAATACTTGTATTGCTCTTTCTGAGCCCATGCTCACTGTTATTTGTTGTTCTGCGTATCCTCCTCTTAGTACGTTTTCAAAGTTTAATCTTGCTCTGTTAACTCCGAGTATGGATGCTTCCGTGTTTTGAGAAAGAATCATAACTAGTACTATGCTTATTATTATAGTTATGAATATTGTTTTTTTTGTTTTCATATTTATTACTTATTTTTTTATGGTTTTTATAATCCTATTGAGAAATCTAATAGGATGTCTTGGCTTATGTTTTCAACTTCGTCTACGTAGTTTTTCATTTTTGTTTCCTCTCATGTTTTTATTATTTTTATGATGGTACCGTGGCTGTGAATCTTACAGTTCCTAAGCATATCCCGAAAGGGTTTGGTGGTACGTATAATTGCCAGTACGTCGTTCTGTTTATTATTGGAGTTAAATCTGTTGGTTGTGAAAGCATTACTCCTAGGTCTTGTGGAGTGGATGATAGTTGAGTTTTAAAATCCCAGTCTACGTCTATTGATGAGAATCTTTGATTTTCTATTGTTATGTTTGATCCTCTGTCGCATATCATTGCTAGTCCTGCTCCTACTACTGGGTCTGTTCCTCCGTATCCAAACACACTCACATTTATGTCCATGTTTCCGAAGTTCGTTATTGTGGCTGTTTGATTATCGCTTGTTTCTGTAACTGTTAAGTTTCCGTAATCTATTAGGCTCGTGACGTTTAATGCGTATAATTCATTAATAATTGTGGTGTTTGATAATGTGTCTGTGAAGTTGAATGTGTCTTTTGTTGTTACGTTACAAGTCCACGTTCCGTTGTTAGCGTAATGTATCACGTTGAATGAGCAAGTATAGTTTGCTGTGTATAATCCATCGTGATTTATTATTGAGCAACTCGTATTTGTGTAGTGCGTATTTCCATCATCTGCTGATTCGTGTGTACTAGTTACGTGATAAAACGTGGCGTTTACTTCGGTTATGTCATCCCATCCGTTCCAGTCTAGAATTGTTGCGTTGCAAAAAATGTTTTTTGTTGTTCCTGCACTTAGGGTTTGGGTATTGTCCATTATTACTTGTAGTATTTCTGGTCCTGCGTTTGTTACGTTTACTCTCGTTGTTACGTTTACGTGTTCGTAGTTGTATGCTTCTACGTTTTTTTGGATTTGCAAACTACTTATTACAATTATTATTGTTATTATTATCAGTAGTTTTAGTTTCATATTTTTTCATCCTAGTTCTACGTAAAAGTAGTATGTTGTTGTTGCTAAAGGATTATTTGCGACTATCATTTGAAAGTCGTATGTTGAGCCATCATATCCTGTGGTTGTTGGGTTTATGGCGCTTGCGTAAACTATGTTTGTACTTTCAGATTCTAGTAGTACTAGTTGGAAGTCCGCTGTTGATTGTGTTTGTCTTGTACTGCCTACGAAAGTACTCGTGGCGGGACAAGTGTTTTGTGTTATTACTGGTTGTCCGGCTATGCTTATTGCTTCGTGAGTAGTTTCATTAAATGTGTTGTCTATGCTGTCTATTCCTGTGAGGTTTAGCGCCGTGTTTTCTGATGTTATTCGCGCGGGTTGTGCACAAGATATGTCTGTCCAATCTATATTGTTGTGTCTGCTTGAGTATATTGTTCCGCTTATGTCTCCTTGGTCTAATTCCCAGTTGTATATTGTGCTTCCGCTTGAATCATCTAGTGTTAGGCTTCCTGTGACGTTTCCTATGTATGCTTTCCATCTTATGTTTTGTTGTAAAGCATTTACTACTAGTGTTGTTATTGTTCCTCCATCATCTGTTCTGTTTCCTGGAGGATTAGCTGTTACTGTTTCTTGGTTATCTACTGTGATGTCTGTTCCTGTTGGTTGGGCGGAGGAAAAAGAGGAAACAAACAGTATTAATACAGTGGTTAATATTAGTCTTTGTATTGTTTTCATTTTTGTTTCCTCTTTGTTTTTCTTCATTTTTTAGTTCCTTTTCTTAGTTCTTATTTTATCTTATTTCTAAGTAAAAGTAGTATGGTGTTGTTCCTTCTACTAGGCCATTTTCTCCTACTAATAGTTGGAAGTGCCATGGGTTCCCGTCGAATCCTTCTGGTGTTGTGTCTTCTATTATTGTTGTGTATATTGTGTCTGTGTCTGCGTTTAGTAGTACTTGCCAGAATGCGTTTCCTTGTTCTCCTGTTGCGTTGTATGCTTGTGTTGTTGGACAACCAGTTATAGTTGTTAAGCCTACGTTGAAATCAGGGTGGTTATTATTTGTGAACGTGTTGGTTATACTGTCTGGATCATTTGAGTTTTGTCCTAGTGCTGTTTCTTCAGCTGCTATGTGTGTCGCGTTTGAACAATTTATGTTCGTCCAGCTCACTGCGTTGTTTCTACTCGCGTATACTTGTCCTGTTGGTGTGGTTACGTTCCAGTCGTAGAAGTTCGCGCCTGATGCATCTGATAGTATTATTGTTCCTGTTATGTTCCCGTAGAAACCTTGCCAGAACCTAGTCACAGATAATCCGTGTAGTGTTAATTCTGTAACGTTTCCTGCTTGTGCATCTACTGCTTCTGGTGTCGTTGTGTCATCGAATCTTGATGATGTTCCGACATCCACGTCTTCCACTCCTAGTGGTTGCGCCGTTACGAATCCCGCTGTTAGGATTATTAGTAACAGCATTACTAATGTTGTTCTCCCCTTCATTTTATTTCCCTCCGGTTTATTTTACTTATTGTATTTTTTTTTTTTACCTCGTGTCTATTTTTTGAGGATTGTATATTTCGTAATATTTTCCTGGTTGTTTTTCTATTTCTGTTCTAGTGATTGTTTCGTATTGTATTGTTGTATCTTTATGCGTGATTTGTTCTGTTTTGATTGGTTCTTTGAGAATTAGTCTTAGTTTTGTGTTGGTGTTTTCTTCGTAGTATATCGCGTCTATGTTTTGCATTTTGTTTCTTAGTTCTTGGTATCCTTGTTCTATTGTTTCGTGTTTTGTTTCATCTGGGTGTAGCCATATTTTGATCATTATTTTTTTGTGTTCGTTTATTGGTATGAGTTTTTTATCTACGAGTCCTGTCGCGGTTATTATTAGGTACGCGTTATCGTTTGCTAGGCTGTATACTATTCTTGGTTGTCCTTTGTCGCGGTTGCTTATTCTTTCGCTTTTTACGATGTTTGCTAATTCTAGGAAGCGAAGTGATTGGCTTATGTTTGACATTGATGTGTTTGCGAGTTCTGCTAGTTCTAGTGGTGATTTTTTTTCTAGGGCTAATGCTTTTAGGATGTTCCATTTCGCGCTTGTGAATAGTGTTTCTTGTTCCATCTTTTTGTTTTTTTCAGACGATTTTGATGCCTTTTGGTCACTTTGATACAAAATCCAATCATTTCATCACTGGTATACTTTTTTGTATCTTAATTCATTCCATGATATAAGTTATATTTAAATGTTTTGTTTTTTACTATAAAACAAAAATAATAGAATTTTATTTATTACATTAATTTATTAATTAGTGAATTAGATTCTTTAAAGCTTTAAAAACGCGAAATTTGTTTTTTTAAATATTGGTTTCTTAATTACTTTAATTTAATATTTATTTTGTTTTATTTATTACTTTATTTTATTAAATATATTATTTTATTTATTACATTAATTTATTTATTACATTAATTTATTAATTAGTGAATTAGATTCTTTAAAGCTTTAAAAACGCGAAATCTTGGGTTTTTTATATTTTAAAAAATCCTCAAAATTCACGTTTTATGCTATTTAATATATTTCCGCGTAGAAATAATACGTTGTGCCTTCACTACTTCCAGGATTCTCAGGCACGATTAATTGGAAATCATAAGGATTAGAATCATATCCTGTTTCTCCTTGTTCAACTAAAGTTGTGAATATCAAATTATTATTTGTGTCTTGTAATAATATTTCTTGGAATGTAGCATCCACGCTAGGTGCTTGTTTGGTGTCTTCGACGTAAGTCGCTATCGCTCTACAACTACTTTGAGGTATTACTGAGAAGCCAACCATGAAGCTACGATGTATTGTTTCGTTGAAAGTCCTATTTATACTGTCTGCTGAAGCTTCTGAAATATTCAGATGTGTTTGTTCATCTAATATTGTTTGTTGTGTCGCACAGCTAATAGTGTCCCACGAAATGCTGTTGTTCCTAGTTACGTATACTTGTCCTGAAGTCGTTGTTAGATCCCAATCATATATTGTTCTTCTCGCTGCATCACTTAAAGCGAGTCTGCCCGTTACGTTACCTACGTAAGCTTTCCATCTCGGAGTTTGGAAAGTTCCACTTAGTACAAGCGTGGTGAATGTTCCTCCTGCAGTTGTTAATTCCGCGGATGGCGTCGGGGTAGTTGTTTCTGTTTCGTTATAAGTTATGTCTACTCCTGTTGGTTGTGCTATTATTGAACTGCTGATAATTAATATTAGTAATAAATACAATAGTAAGGTGTTGTTTTTCTTTATTCGCGAAGTGGTTTGTTTAATCATTGTGCCACCTCGCTCTGTTTATTTTTTTCTTTAGCTCTTCGCAGAACGGTCCAAATTGTTTGTTTGTTTCTTCCTAATTCTTCAGAAATCTCTTTTACTGTCAATCCTTTATTTTTTAGGTGTTGTGCTACTGATTCCAAAACTGAATAATTTCTTTTTTTGATTATTTCCGTGCTGAAACTCGTTGCTTTTCCTAGTTTTTTTATTTTCGTTATTTGTTTTGTTTTTGTTTTGTTGTATGTTGTCCACACAGTTCTAGGGTCTCGGTTTAGTAATTTGCTTATTTCAGAAAAACTTAGTTTTTGTTCTTCTTTCAAATACTTGATGATTGCTTCGAGCCCGCTTAGTCCTTCTTGAAAAACACTGCAAGGTATTGCTATGTTTTCTTGTTCTTGATATGATTTAGCTTCGTAGAATGAGAATTCGAGTTTTTGCTCTATTAATTGAGCGTCAACTTCTAGGTTTAATTCGAAGCTATTTTCATCAAGACTTTGTTTAAAATGCATTTATTTACTTCTTATGTAATACTTTATTTATAAACTTTACGTTAATGACTAAATTAAAGACTTTTCATGTAATATCAAATTAATAATAATTACTTATTATGTAATATTGATTTGTTTATTTTGTTATTTCAATCATTAAAATTTTATCAAATCAAAAAATCGTGCTAATTAATAAAATTACACAGGCGCACAAGGAGGAGGACAATCTAAGAACATTTCAGTACCCATAATACAACAGGATCCTTCAAAACATTCCATTACTAGCCTACACTTAGAATACATATTCATACAATCTTCCATATTGTTACATATTTGCACTATTCCTTGACATTGTCCTAAGATGCAAGTTTCTGGAGGTATACAACTTCCGCAATTAATTGTGCCACCACATAAATCTGAATGACTTCCACATTGAAACCCTGCGCCTGCACAAGTTCTAGGTATGCAACTCTGACATTTAATAGTGGGACAATCAGGATGTAACCAATCACCCATTATACAACATTCTTCATTTTCACAGTTTAAATCATAAGGACAAGATTCATAAATTGATAAACCACAACCATGACCTATAGGCATTGTATCGGAGCATTCAACACAAGTTTTAGAACTCATAGAACAAAGATATGGTACTAAACAATTGTGTGTTGTTAAACATTGTCTGCAAATATTTGATGTATCACAAAAAGGGGTTGGATAACTACATTCAGCATCAGTACAACAAGCTATAATGCTTGTACTAATTCCTGTAAGGCTTGAACTGTGAATTAAGAAACTAGATAATTCCGAAGATGTTCCTGCAGGAACAAAAACATCTAACAAATTAGAATTAACAACTCTCACTTTTGTAGTTCCTGAACACACGTTGCTTGTTGTGCCCGAACTTACTCTACAACAAGCTATGAGTTCACTAGTTACAAGTATTGCTGTTATTACAACTAAAAAAATTAACAACAACACCATCTTTGTTTTTTTGTTCATATTTCAAACCATTCTATTTCATTATTAAGCACGATATCAAGATTACTTAAAAAATAATTAGTATTTATTAAACCATATCTTTCTATGTTTATTTGTTTTCTTTCACTTTCTAATTCAAATAATTTCTCAAAACTCCACCCATAATGAATTAATCTAAAAGTGTTTATTTTTTCATCAAAATATAAATATCTTGGCTCAGCAATATCTTCATGCTCGTATCTGAACGCTATTATTATTTCAAAAGCAGCATTGTGTTCATAAATAATATTTATAGGAATATAACAATTACGAACTAAAATGACGGAAGCAAGTCTTAAAATATCTATTTGAGTGCCATTTTTATAAGTATATGTTTTTAAAGGCGAATTTATGTTATTGTTTAAATTGTCAAAGGATATGGGTGAAACGTTTAAACTGTTCAAGTACATTGTGAGTGCACGATCATAATCATAATTTTTAATTTCTTCCATTAATTCATGTTCTTCTCTTAATATATTTCTAGGAAACTCACAGTTTTCAGATAATATGAAATTTGTTTCATTTTTTTTGTTCAAATTTTCTTCTTCAGTTTCTTTAATTAATGCTTCATTTTCGGATTCATTAAAATTAGAACATCCAACTAAGAAAAAAACAAGGATCAACAAAATTGTTATTAATTCTTTTTTCATTTATATTCGCTCATTAATAAGTTTTTAATATTGATGATTATTTTTATATTTTTATAAATATTTTACCCTTTTTTTACTTTTTTTTGTTTTATAAGTATTATTTTTTTAAATAAATCATTTTAGTAAATTATTTAAATATATCAAGTAAGTATTTTGTAATGGTTAAAAAATTATTTTCACTAATATTACTTTTGTTGATTTCACTAACTCTTTTCAGTGTTTCTGTTCAAGGATTGGATGAGCAAGTTAATTGTTTTAAGATTAACAATTTGCCGAGTTGCGGATTCGCTATTTGTCAAGATACTGGGGGCTTCATGAATGTTGATTGTTCTTGTGATTTTTCTCATAAGGAGTATTCTATTTGTTCTTGGCAACCTAGTTGTCCTGATTGGGCTCCTCTTACATCTAAGAACTTCGAAGTTAATACAACTAAGGAATATGATTTATTAATTTTGGAGAATGAATACGCTTCTTATTACGACGTTTTATTAAAAGATTTTTATGAGCACGAATTTGAAAGTTTGGGAATTGTGAATGTTTCTGATATTTTATTTGATAAACATGGTTGGCTTAAGGATTCCAGGCTTGTTTTTTTTGATAAGAATCAATCTGGTTTCTTTGTTTACTTCGTGGTTTTTCATGAGAGGGATTTTTCTTATGTTTCTTTTTTCATTGATCCTTTGAATAAGGAATTAAAAGAAGTTAATGTTGAAAAGAATGTGCGTTTTGTTGAGAATGAAATAGTAAAAAGGGCGATTCTTAGAGATAAGGAGATTAATCCTTTGGAGGGTTTTGTTTTTGAAAGAGTTATTCCTTATTCTACTAGTAATAGATCTTTTTTATTGTATAGACACGAGGATGATATACAACAAAAAAGAGTTGTCAAATCAAGTTTTAATATTTCTAAAGGAGATTTAAATTTGACTGATTCTATTAGTATTTCTAGAACCTTTGAAATTGTTGATTATAGTTTCTTGTTTCGTGAAGAATTATTAAGTTATATGAATGAATTAGTTCCTGTTGAGGATGAATCTTTAATTGATATTGTTAAAGCCTTAAAAAACGAGCGTTTTGGAAGTCATGTTTCTGTTAGTATTGTGTTCGAGCAGGGTTTTGTTTCTGATAATTATAAAGTTTTGTTAGAGAGTAAAGTTTCTGATTTAAATGATATTAAGTTGTCTTTTAATGGAGAAAAAAATACTGTTTTATTTAACACGGATGAGTTTAGTTATTATCCTAATATTTTTGTGTTTAATAATCATGTTATTATAATTAATAATTTGAGTGTTTTTGATTCTGAAGAATTAGCTATAAAAACGATTAATAATAAAGAGTTTTATAAGCGAGCTGTTTTGGATTCTTTCTTTGATGAATCAAGTCTTGTTTTTCAAGAAATCAATGAAGAATTTTTTGAGACTTATTTATTGATTTATGATTTTTTAATAAATCCTACTAATGTTCTTAATCACGGACATTATTTTATTGTTTTAGAAGAGGATAAATTAGTTATCAGTAAGGATTATGATTCTTTTTTAGTTGAAGAGCAAGATGATGTTCAGATAGGTTTTTTTAGTGAGGATTTGCAAGTTGAAGTGTCTATGAATCCTTCTAATCCTTTGGTTGATGATGATGCTCTTCCTAGGGATGTTGGTGGTGGGGGTCGTATTCCTTCTGGTTCAAGTGTTGATTTATTATTGTGGTTCTCTAATAATAAAGTTCCAGGGGTTATATCTGATTATTCTGATTTGAGTTTTTGTGAAAAGATTGGTTGGGATAATGTTGATTTGAGTTCTTTGAATGTTTTTTTAAGATCTAAAAGTGGTTTTTCTTCTGAGTTTCCGGAGATAATTGAGATTCCTAGTGGTTCTTTGAGTTTTAATGAAGCTACTTGTTCTTTGTCTGTTCAGCTTCCTGTTAAAGGTGTAAAAGTAGGAGCTTGGAATTCTAGGAGCGATGCTTTGTATGAGTTGTTTTTTGAAGTTTTAGTTAATGTTGATGATTCTATTTATTTAGTTCTTGGTTCTGATGAGTTAAGGTTTCATAGTGTTTATGGAAGTGTTCCTGTAGAACCTAATATTTTTGTTCCTTCTGAATCTTTAGAGGGAAAAGTGTTGTATGAGTTGCCTGATTTATTCAGGGGAACTAATATTAAATCTAATTATTTCAGATATGGTTCTTTTAGCTTTTCTAATAAGATAACTAGGAATAGTTGTTTCTTACCTGAGGGAATAGATAATTGTAGATTGGCGGGTGGTGATTGGTACAGCGTTGATTCTTTTGAGTATCTTAGTTCTCTTGGTATTCGTGGTTTAAGAAAAGTAAGTTTTAGTCCTTCTGAGTTAGATAATGTTTTTATTGATGCGGGCTTGGGTTGTTTCAGGTCTTCTGCGAGAGAGGATAATTGTGGTAGTTCTAATCAGCAAATGTGCGCGTTTGGTTGTGATATGGGTTTATCTCCTTGTGGTGTTCATGGTATTTGTCAAGATAAATGTTTGAAGGACAAAGATTATAGTATTTGGAAACCTATTCCTGGTGATGAGCATGCTAGGTGGAGTGTTGATGGTAAACCTATTGGTGAGGCTGATGCTTCAAGCGTTGAGGGTAAGTCTGCTGATAAGTTAAGTGAGAGCGCTTCTAAGATTTTAATGATTGATGATATAAGAGTAACTCTTTGCAAATCAGATGATTCTAGGTGGAATAATCGTGATGTTTGTGATCCTAAAACTATTTCTAAAGAGGATTTACAAAGTAAGAATTATGATGTTTATGTGAAGGTGTCTGGTGTTAATTGTGACAAGTACGGCTTATGGATTGGTTGGTTTAATAAGCAAGATTCTAGTTTTGGTTCGATTCTTGATTGGTCTAAGTCTGGTAGTTGTTCTGATAACGTGTTAATTTATTCTTCTAATGATTTAAGTTTTGTTAATAGGTTAAAAGAAGGCACTTATGGTTTGCAAGTCGGTGTTTGGACTGAGTGGGAAACTAAGTCGGACAGGTATAGGAATTGGTGGCAAGGTAGTGGTAGTATAATAGTTGAAGGAACTTCTTCTGGTGCGAGTGGTGATTCCTCTGATGAGAGCGGTGATTCTCCAAGTAGTTCTTCAGGTAGTTCTTCAAGTGGTTCTTCTGGTGCAAGTGGTTCTTCTGCGTCATTTGATTCTGATCTTTGTCCTGAAAAATCATTTTTATTAAAAAGTCCTAATAATGGAAAAGATTATTGTTGGTGGTTTTCATTTAATAATAATCACGGGCAGATGTCTTGGTCCGAAGCAATTAGACATTGTAGAGATAATTTGGAGGGTTTTTTTCCTGCGACTGATTTAATTGATTATGCTTACAAATCTACTAAAGACACGGATAAAGAATTATCTTATAATCATAACGTTCTTGGTAATAACGGAGTGTATAATCCTGGTTTAGGAACTAGTAGTTCTGTTTCTAGTTCTTATTTGCTAGTACCTGAACACTTTGCTTGTTTATTGGAGCCTGGTAAGCATTTAGTAGTGAAACCAGATCCTTTTAGTGCTTGTGAGCCTGGAACTATTGATTTGTCTGTTCCTGTGTTTCCAATATTAGCGGGTGAACCACAAAAATATGTTGTTTATTGTTTTGATTCAGATTTAGGTCAAAGAATGACTTATGATTCCGCGCTTAATCATTGTAAGTCTAAAGGTGAGGGTTGGAGAGTTGCAAGTAGTGATGCTTTTGAAGCTTTGCTTTCTAATGATATAAAGAAGCAGTCTTTTTGGTTTGGTAGTAGTGGTTTTTGTGAAGAATTGGAATCTATGGGTTTTATTAATTGTCAAAGAGGAAAAGATCTTAATAATTTTTATTGGTCTTCTACTTCGCATGTTCGTTTCTTTGTGAGACTTTACAATCTTGATTATAAGAGGTGGTTTGATGTTAGGACTGGTTTGCCTAGTGGCGAGTTAAGCCAGGAATATGCTAGTCGTCAACAATACGTACTTTGTTTTAAGGATACGGGGGCTATCCTTGGTTAGTTTAATGCAAAAGAGGTACTTTATGGTGTTTAAAAAAAAGGGGCAAGTAACGATTTTTGTGATTCTGGGTTTGTTGTTAGTTATAGGTGTTTTTCTTTTTATTTTTCTTTCTCGTTCTGATTCTGATCCTGATTTTTTTGGTGATGATCCTCATGGTCGTCTTCGTAGTTATGTTTCTCAGTGTTCTGACTTAGTGGTTGATGATTTTATTCCTAGGGCTTTGATTACTGGGGGTTATGGTTTTTATCCTGATAACGTTGTTAGTGTTGATGGTAAAACTTTTGTTTTGAGTTTTAGCGCGGAGGAATTCGCTGTTATTCATGATTCTTTTATTTCTAGTTCTTTCTTGGTTTCTGAGCTTAGTATTGTTAGGGGTTGCGTGGATTCTTTGTTAGAAGTGGATTTTGAGGCTAATGGTGATAATTTAAGTCTTGATTATTTGTCTTATGAAGTACTCATTGAGGAAGATGTTGTTCTTGTTAATTATTCTTATCATTTATTAGCGTCTAATGTTGACGTTGAGGATTCGTTTCTTAAGTCTTATAGTTCTAGTCTTGGTTTCTTTCTTGATAAAGCTGATGATTTGACTTATTTGTTCGTTGAGGAAAGAGCTGTTGATGAATTATTCAATTATCAGTTTTGTCAATCCATGGCTGAGGATTATGGTTTTATTCCTAAGTACTCCGTTGATTTCTTGAAGGACGTTGACGTTGAGGGTGTTTCTTTCTTGTTTTACAAAGAGTTCTTCGTTGTGTTCTTAGAGAGAAACAATGAGGTTTTTCCTTTCGCGGTTTTGCCTGTTCATGATGGTTATTTTTGTTAATTCGGCGTTTTTTTCTTTGTTTTTTGAAAACAAAGCTTTAAAAACTAGTGTTGTTTCCTAGTTTTATTAGAATCATTTACAAGAATCATTTTATTTCTTCGTAAGTTTACCTTAAGAAAAATATTTTGTGTGTTGTTATGTTTCTAATCTGACTGGCGCGGGGCGTCTGTTTTGGAGGAATAATATAATGGAAGGAAAAGTAAAATTTTTTAATGACTTGAAAGGCTTCGGCTTCATCACTGGTGAAGACGAGAAGGACTATTTTGTTCATACTTCAGGTTTGGCTGACGGTGTAAGATTAAATAATGATGACGCTGTTTTGTTTGATGTTGAGCAAGGAGATAAAGGTCTTAAAGCTGTTAACGTTCGTAAAGCATAATTCTAAGTACTTTAGTTTTATAACACGGTGTTTATTATGTCAGATAATTTAGTTTCTAATTTTAATGGTTTTAATCTTGGTTCTAAGTTGCTAGGCGCGATTCAGCGTCTTGGCTTCGAAGTTCCAACTGAGATTCAAGCTAAGAGTATCCCTTTAATTCTTGAGGGTAAGGACGTGGTTGGTGAATCAGCTACTGGTTCTGGTAAGACTTTAGCTTTTGGTTGCGGTGCGATTGAGTGTTGTTTGCCTAAACAAGGGGTTCAAGCTTTAATTCTTGTTCCTACTCGTGAATTAGCGGAGCAAGTGTCTAAGTCTATTAATGACTTGAACGTTAATAAAAGGTTTAGGATATTGCAGATTTATGGCGGGGTTAGTATTAATCCTCAGATTGACTTTCTTCGTTCTTCGGAGATAGTGGTTGCTACGCCTGGTCGTTTAAAGGATCATATTCAGCGTGGTACGATTGATTTGTCAAAGCTTAAGTTATTAGTTTTGGATGAAGCGGATCGTATGCTTGATATGGGTTTTATTCCTGATGTTGAGGACATTGTTAAGCGTTGTCCTAAGAAGCGTCAGACTTTGTTGTTCTCAGCGACTTTTCCTCCTGCGGTTAGGGTTTTAACTAATAAGTTTTTGTCTAATCCTGTTAATGTTAAGGTTGATAATCAGGTTGATGCGAAGCTTTTGAAACAAGTTTATTATGATGCTCGTCGTGGAGAAAAATTGTCTTTGCTTGTTCATCTTATTAAGAATGAGGAGTCTGATAGAATCATGGTTTTTTGTAATACTCGTATGAATTCTGATTTGGTTCATCAAAATCTTGTTAGGAATAATATTAAGGCATCTGTTCTTCATGGTGGATTTACTCAGGCTAGTAGGACTAAGGTTATTGATAATTTTAAGACTGGTAAGTGTAAAGTTCTTGTTTGTACTGACGTCGCGGCGCGTGGTATTCATGTTGATGATGTTTCTCATGTTTATAATTATGATATGGCTAAGGATCCTAATGATTATGTTCATAGGATTGGTAGGACTGCTCGTGCGGGTAGTGAAGGATTAGTTGTTAATCTTGTTAGTGATTTGGATCATGATAATTTTTCTAGGGTTTTTTCTAATTATGATTTTAGCATTGATAAGCTTTCTCCGCCTGAAGACATGGTTAGAATAAAGTTTGATATTTCTAAGCCTAGGGATAATAATGATCGCGTGGGTTCTAATCGTAGAGGTTCTTCTCAAGGCAGATCTAATAATAGTGGTGGGAGGACTGGTTCAAGGCCTAGTGGTAGAAGTGGTTTTTCAGGTAACAGAAATAGTTCTTCTCGTCTTAGAAGGCGTTAATTTTTTGTTATGCTTTCTCCTTTTAGATTAGTTATTTTTTTTATTTTTTCAAATAATTTTTTTCCTTGTTCTGAGAATGTTCAAGCGAATAATTCTATGTTTTCATATTCTTTTTGGTAATAACTTATCATTTTTATGATTGTGTTTGTTGCTATTCCTTTTGTTCTATGATCTTTGTGTATGTACGCTGACATCACGTACAGGGTTTCTATGTTTTTCTTTGTTATTTTCGTTTTTATGTTTTTTATTAGTTCTTTTTCTGTTATTTCTTTGTTTAGGAATTGGTTCATTAGGTCTTTGTTGCAAGGAATAATGGTTATGAATCCTATTATTTCATTTTTATTTTTTATTATGCTAAAACTATATGGGTGTTTTTTTTTGTAGTTCGTAGAATTCTTTTTTTGAACCGTTGTATTGTGTTTTGTCTTTATCTGTTCCAAATTCTTTTGTTGCTATTTCGTAAACTTTGTTTAAGTCTTCGTATTTTATTTCTTCGTTGAATAAGTATTTTAAGCTCATTTTTTTGTTGTTGTTTATTTTTTTTTTCAAAAAGTATAAAAACAAGTTAATTAATGTAGTTGTTTATGAAGCGAAAAGCAATCTTGTTTTTGACGTTAGTATTTTTGTTATTGGCGGCTATGTTCGCTATGGGTTCCGGCGCGAGTATTACTGGTTTCGTTGTTGCTGATGCGTCTCAGGTTGCTCCTGTTAATCAGATTTTCTCTGTTGCTTTCTTGTTTCTTGCTTTAGCAGTTTTTATTGTTGGATTGCTTCATGATTAGTTCTTATGGTTATCGTATGGTTCTAAGTAAGTGCTTAGTTGTCTGTTTACCATGATGAAAGTTGTTCTTTTACTAAATTCTCTTAGGCTTCTTGCACCTATGTATGTGGCTGTGCTTCTTAGAGATCCTAGTATTTCATGTACTAATTCGTTAACATCTCCTTTGTAGGGTACTTCTACTGTTCTTCCTTCGCTTGCTCTGTGCTCGTCTACTTTTCCGTAGAATTTGTTCATCGCTGTGGCTGAGCTCATTCCGAAGTGTTCTTTGTATTTTTTTCCATTTCTTTCTATTAGGTCTCCTCCGCTTTGGTCGTATCCTGCGAACATTGAGCCTATCATTACGAAGTCTGCGCCTCCTCCGAATGCTTTAGCTATGCATGAAGGGCTTGTTATTCCTCCGTCGCTCATTATTCTTCCTGACCCGTTTCCTTTGCTTATTCCGTGAGCTGCGTCTCCGCATTCTATTACTGCGCTTAGTTGAGGATATCCTACTCCTGTTTGTTTTCTTGTTAAGCAGGCTGATCCGCTTCCTATTCCTATTTTTACTATGTCTGCGCCTTCTAGTAGTATTTGTTCTGTTATTTCATTTGTTACTACGTTTCCTGCTATGATTATGTGTTCCGGGCATAGTTTTCTTATTTCTTTTACTTTGTTTATGAATCTTTCAAGGTACGCGTTTGGAACGTCTAATACTATGAAGCTGAAGTTGTTCAGTAAGTTTTTTTCTTTTACTTTTTTTAGTTTATCTATGTCTTCATCTCTTATTCCTAGTGTGTATGCTATGTAATCTGGTTCGTTGTATTCTTTGAAGAATTCTTCGAGTTCTTCTATTGTGTAGAATTTGTGTAATGCTGTTATCATTTTGTGTTTTGAAAGGGTTTTTGCCATTTCTAGTGTTCCTGATGTCGCCATGTTCGCGGTTATTATTGGTATCCCTGTCCATTTCTTTGGTGAATGTAAGAATGTGAATGTTCTTTCTAGGAGCACGTCTTTTCTTGATGTTAGTGTGCTTCTTTTTGGTCTTATTAGTACGTCTGAAAAGTCTAGTTTTAGTTCGTTATCTATTCTCATTTTGTTTTGGAACTCTTTTGATTATATTAAGTTTTTTATTAAATTAATTCACAAAACTTTTTTTGTCACTATTATTTCATAGAAACATTTATATAGGATTTTGTTAATCTTTTCAGTATTCATATTTTTTTTTAGGTTTGGGGGTTGATTCGTGGTTAAACAAAAAGATAAGTCTTTAGATGATAAGCAATTATTTTCTATGCTTAGTTTGCTTAAGTCTTGTTCTGATAACGAATTTGATTTTTCTAGTATTGCTACGTATAGTTTGTTTGAGGGGTTGTCTAAGTATAAGTGTGCTCGTAAGAATATGTCTTCTGAAGAAGCTAAGTTTAATGAAGTTAAATGCGTTTATAGTGCTCTTGAAAAAAACATTGAGGATTGTATTGAGAAAGGCAGTTCTAGTGTTTCTTTGAATCTTATGCTTGTTGAGGATATTTTATCTAATTATGCTAGTGGTGAAGCAATTCCTAAGAGTGCTTTACTTAAAGAAATTGTTTCTAGTAATTCTTTTAAGCGTTCTGAAAAAAATTTTGGGATGTACGTTGAAGAAAAAGGTAGTAAGCTTTACAGAGTAGTTTTGGATAAGGGTAAGTTTAGTGGTAATCGTAATATTTTGTTGAATGATTACGAGTCTATTAGCAGAGTTTTTATGTAGTGAGGTGTTAGTGTGAAGAAGAAGTATCATAATATTTATTCGCCTTTGATTGATACTATTGAGTTGGCGGGTCCTGATATTTTGAAGGAATTCGAGGCTAAGTCTAAGGATGATAATAATAAGAATTTGTTGGTTCTTCCTAGGGAGATGATTGGTGTTCTTGGTAGGTCTAAGAAGCAGGGTTCTTTTGGCGCGGAGGATTTTTTGAGGGCTTTGGATGAAGTTAGAATTAATGAAGCTGAGTCCACGGAGAATTATAATGTTTATAACATGATGGATAGGCTCGATGTTGCTTTTGTTAAGGGTGTTGGTTTGATTTCTGATTATTCTGCGTTTGAAAAAAGGATTAATGAGTTTTGGGAAGCGGTTGATAATGATGGTTCTTGGGGTAATCGTCCTAAGTTTATTTCTAATGATTCTTCTGTTCGTGTTGATTTGAAGGATAGGGGTTTGGCGGTTGATAAGCCTGGTTTTTTGCTTCATGATGAGAGCATTGTTAAAAAGGGTGTGATTGTTGCTTCTAATAAGTTCGCGGAGAAGATTTTTTCTTCTCCTAAGGGTTTGTCTTTGGATGAAGCGGTTGATTTGTTGAATCCTGTTGATGGTGCTTTGTATCCTAATCAGTTCGTTAAGATTCGAGGTGATTCTCCTCGTTATGCTAGAGTTGTGGGTGATTTGAAGCGTTCTTCTAATGGTAAGATTATTGGTTATGATAATCCTAGGGTTGTTTTGTTGAATGATCAGGAGTATAATAAGAAAGTGAGGGTTGGTTCTGTTGTTAGGGATAATGTTTTGGGTGTGTCTGCTTGGGACATGGAGCAGTACTTGGCTTTTCAGTATGGATTATTTAATGATGATGTTGAATTGTTCTTTATGACTGGTGGCGCGGGTTCTGGTAAGACTTTGCTTAGTTATGTTTCTGTTATTGATCAAGTTTTATGGTATGATTCTAGTATTGCTAAAGCTAGGGGTTATGGGGTTGATGGTAAGGGTGAACAAGTAAGGTATAAGTTCAAGCAAATTGTTTTGTTAAAACCTAATAATCTTATTGGTAAGGATAGGGATATTGGTTTTTTGCCTGGTAGTATGTATGATAAGTTAGAGTCTCATTTGATGCCTTTTATTGATGCGCACGAGGAATGTGTTCTTGATGAATTCTTTGGGTTTGAGGATTTGTTATCTCATCCTAAGAGGGATACTTCTCAGTTTAAGAAGAGGCCTGATATTCCTAAGATTAATGGTGAAGCGTATTTATCTCCTAAGCTTCCTGTTTTTAGGATGACTTATTCTGGGGTTATGCGTGGTCGTTCTTTTAGTGATACTATGATAGTGGTTGATGAAGGGGAGAATTTTACTCCTTATGAGATGAAGACTATTTGTGGTAGGGTCGGTATGGGTTCTAAGCTTCTTGTTCTTGGTGATCCTGCTCAGATTGATAATCCTCTTTGTACTAGGGATGTGAATGGTTTGACTCATGCGATTAAGCATTATTTGCCTATGGCTTATTCTGCGCTTATTCATTTGCCTAAGAATTATAGGTCTCAGTTATCTGAGGATTCTAATGCGTGGAATGTTTATAGTCATTAATTTTTTATTTTTTGTTGTTGTTCTTTTGAATTGGTTATTATTAGTTTGAACATTTTTTTTAAGAACTCAGGATTTATTTCGTTTTTTTTGGCTAGTTCTTCTATTTTTTGTTTTTGTTGTTTTTCTCTGTTTTTATCTTCTATGTTCAGTTTTTTTATTTTTTTTATTTTACCTATTTCTAATACTATTTTGTTTCTTTTTCTTATTTGTTTTATTATTTCTTTGTCTGTTTTGTCTATTTCTTTTCTTAGTTGTGTTAGTGTTTTCATTTTGTTTTTTCTTTGTATAATTTCTTTGTTTCTTCGTAACTTTTTTTTATTAGTGGAAAATAAAATTTTTGGTTTCCTGCATTTGGCAATATTAATATCTCGTTTTTTGATAAGTAAGCTCTGTGTATCATTGTGAAGTTTATTTGGTTGTGTGGAGAATATAATTTGTTTTCTTTAATTATGTGGGTTATTGTTTCTTTTAGCATACCTTTTGTTAGTACTTCGTCCATGCAGTACAGAAATTTTTGTAGTTCTTCTTCTGTTCCTTTTATTGTTATTTTGTTGTGTTTTTCATCTATTTGTTCTTCGAGTGTCATTTTTCTTCGTATTCTTTGTTTATTATTTCTTGTATTTTTTTAGCTTTTTTTTCTCCTATTAGTTCCACGCTTCTTAGTTCTTCTTCGTCAGCGTTCATTATTTTTTTTATGGTTTTAAATTTTTCTAGTAGGTGAGGTGCGAGTTTCATTCCTATTCCTGGCAAGCTCGAAACGATGTATTCTTGTTGTTCTTTATCTGTTATTGGTTTAACTGAGTGTAGTTGATAATCTTGTTCTTGTGGGTTTTGTTCTTTGTTTGCTATGAATAATAAGTACGAAGCGGTTTCTTTTGGGTTCTTGGTGAATATCACAGGTATCTTCATAATAGTTGTTAGTGTATATATCATTCCTCTTATCGCGTTTGGGTGTATTTTTCTTTGTGTGTAAATATCTTCATCTCCTTCAACTATTATTAATGGTTTGTAGTATTGTTTTAGTTCTTTCGCTTGGCTTAATAATCGTCCGTCTATTATGCTGTCCACAAAATCTTTTATTTTTTTGTATTCTATTACTACGTTCTCAGTTAAGTGGTAATCTCCTATTTGTAAGCTTTTTAGTTCTAAGTTAGCTCCCATCTCCATGAGTGTTTTCATAACAGCTGAATTTTTTTCTCTGTAATCTGCGAGCATGTGCACGTTTTTTTGTTCGTACTCTTTTATAGTGGTTTGTTTTCTTTCCATTGCTGATACTTTGTTTTTTATGTTTTTTAATACGCGGTACATTCTTTTTTCTTTGTAGTGCGCGACCCATCTGTTACTTTCATCTCTTGTTTCTTTTGTTACTAGTACTATGACTCTTCCGGATTTGTGTCTTCCTGTTCTTCCTCGTCTTTGAACGGTTCTTATCGCGCTTGGTACTGGTTCGTAGAATAGTACTAGTTCTACTTCTGGGATGTCTAGGCCTTCTTCGCCTACGCTTGTTGCTATTAAGCATGAGAACTCGTTTTGTTTAAAGCGTTCTATCATTTCTTTTTGGTTTTTTTGGCTTAGTCCTGCGTTTTTCTTTTTTGCTTGCCCTGTGAATAGTTCGCTTTTTACGTAGCACGCATCTAGTATTTCTTTTATTTTTATTCCTGTGTCTCTGAATTGGGAAAATATTATTATTTTTGCGTCTGGTTTTTTTTCTAGTTCTTCTAGTATTATTTTTTTTGTTGCATCTATTTTTGGGTGTGAATGGTTTTCTTTTATGGATTTAGCAGCTATTAGTGCTGATCTGAAATTAACGTCTTTAACTAAGTTTTTTACTGCTTTAGTATTTGAGGTTAGTGCTTGTTTTTCTAGTTGTTCTAAGTATTCTATTAAAGGATGCACTCCTTGTGTTTCTATTAAGTCTTGTGCGTGTTGAATTTTTAGCGCCTCACTGAGTAAACTTATGGTTTTTAGTACTTCAAAGTTTTTTTCTCCGTTCGCTACTTTTCCATGCAATTCAGAAATCATTTTTAGCAAATTAGTTTTTGTGTATGTTGCTCCTTGTTTTATGTATCCTAGAAGCGTTGCTTCTTTTAGTTTTGATTCGTAGCTCTTATCTAAGAACATTTTTACTCTTTTTAGTTCTTCAGGGAGTTGTACTTGTACGTATTCTAGGTCTAGGTCTTGTACGTATGGTAGAACATCTAGGTCTTCTTGGCTTCTGTATTCTATTTCTTCTACTTGTAAGTTTTTGCATACATCTAGTATTGTTTCTTCATCTGATCCTGGACTAGCTGTTAATCCTAGTATCCTAGGATTTTTTGCTGTTTCTTGGTATTTTTTTGCTAGGAAAACGTAGGAGTAATCTCCTACTGCTCTGTGAGCTTCGTCAAATATTATTACTGATACGTCTTTTAAGGATATTTTGTTGCTTATTACGTCGTTTTCAAAGCCTTGTGGTGTGCTTGCGAAGACTTGGTTTTTTTCCCATAGTTCTTTTCTTTTTTCTGGGCTTATTGTTCCTGAGAAACTCGTCACGTTTTCTAAGAAGTCTTTTAGTGTTGTTTCGTGTTGTTGTACTAAGGGTTTTGTTGGTGCTAAGAAGACTGCTTTGGATTCGGGGTATAAGGTTATGCGGTGTTTTATTAGCATGGCTGCTATCGCTGTTTTTCCTAGTCCCGTGGGTAGTACTGCTAACGTGTTTTTTGATGTGGCTGTTCCCAGAATGGATTCTTGGTATAGTCTTAGTTTGAATTCCGCCATTTTTTTTTTATTAATGGGTTTTTGTTTAAAAATATGTTGTATGGTTGTCCATTGCTTCTTTTTTTGATAATATTTATATAATACAAGATGTTTTTTTGGGGTTAGAGGTTGTTTTATGTTTTTGGGAGTTCAATTATTAGGTTTGGTTTTCGTTGCGGTCATGGTTTATTTTACTTATTTGAATTATAAGCGTCATAATTATGGTTCTAGGAGTTTTATTTCTTGGTTAGTTGTTTGGTTATTTGCGGGTTTGTTTGTGTTGTTACCTAGTTCTATTTATAATTTCATGGGGTTTCTTAGTATTGATAGGACTCAGGATTTCTTTTTTATTGGGGCTTTCGTGGTTTTGTTTGTTATTGTTTTTAATATGTATGTCACGATTAAGAAGACTAACGCTAAGGTTGAGGAATTTGTTAGTCTTGATGCTTTAAAGAATCCTGTTAAGAAGCGTAAGAAATAAAATTTGTTTTTGGTAGGGTCACGTAGAAAGTGCTTCCTTTTCCAAGTTCTGTTTCTAGGTCTAGTTTTCCACGTAGTCCTTCCACGCATCTTTTCACTATGGATAGGCCTACTCCGTAACTTTTTATGTTGGTTGTGTTTACTTCTTGGTTGTTTGATTTAAAGTAAGGATTAAAGATTTTTTGTACGTCGTGACTATCTATTCCTGTTCCTGTGTCTTTAACGTAGAATTGTATTTTTTCATCTAGGTCTTGTACGCCTAGTTCTATTGTTCCTTTCTCGGTGTATTTTATCGCGTTAGTTATTAAATTGTCTAGTATTCTTTCTAGTATTACTTTGTCTGTTTCTATTTCTGTGTTTTCTGTTATTTGGTAATTTGTTCGTAGTTCTAGTTGTTTTCCTTGTGTTTTTGACTGATCTATTAGAAATTTAGCGTTTTTTTCTGTTTTGTGCACTATGTCTGTTAAGTTTTCTGTTTGCAAATTATATGTTTGTCTTCCTTGTTTTAGGCTTTCTAGGGTGGATTGAATCATGTTTTGTTGATCTTTATTTCCTTCTTCTATTTGTTCAAGGAAGTCTTTTCTTGCTTCGTCTGTGTAGAGTGTTGAGAATCCCATTATTCTGTTTAAAGGATTTCTTAAATCGTGGAATAATCCTCTTACCATGTCTCGATTTAGGCTTTTTTCTTCGTATTGGGGTACTATGTCTGAGTATAGTTCGTCTATTTTTTGTATTTGTTGTTCGGCATCTTTAAATATCAGGTTGGTGTATGTTTTTATTTCGTCTGTTTTCAGTCCTGGCGTTTTTAGTCTTGTTAGTAGTTGGGTTCTTCTTTGTATTTTTTCTTGGAAGTACGTACTGATTTCTAGCATCACGTTGTCTAAATTCTTTTTTTGTTTCGTTGTTTCTTCCATTTTAAAAAACCCTTTGATTTATAATTACTAAGAAGTGGTAAATATTTATAAATGTTTTGTTTTTTTATTGTTTAACATCTAAAATAAAGGGATTACACAACTTCTTAATATCTTTCACTTTTATCTCAATAAGCGAATAAATAGTGCCTCCACCAACCAAAACAACTTCCTCATCATTTAAATCAGAATCCATAACGAAATTAGCATCATACCCAAAAGGAGGAACACCACCAGCAGGAAAACCCGTCCTAATAATAACATCCTCGAACTTCACAATCTCTAACTTAGGAACATCAAAAAAACTCTTCAATTTAGCCCTACTAACCCTTTCAGAACCCCTAATTATGACCGCGTAATTTTTATTATGCTTATCACTAAACAAAACAGTCTTAACTATTCTACTCAAATCAATACCAGTAACTTCAGCAGACATCTTAGAATCCTTAACAGAATCCTTAAAAACAATTCTTTTCAACAACACATCTTTTTGCTTAGCAAAATCCAATAAGTGTTCAGACATGATTTTTCTAAACAATCTAAGACTTTTTAAAACTGTTGATTAAATAATCATGTTCATCCTTAAAACAGAATACTTCAACAACTCTCTAAGAACTACTTGTTCACCATCATTAAGACTCTTACTCAACTCCTTAACTTTAACAAAAAAGAACTTATCCTTATTAACCCATATCTGAGTCTTATCACCTTTAAAATCATGAAAAAAACTTATGCTTTTCTTTTTATCTTCAAGAACAAGAATTATTTCTCCCAACTCCAAATCATTCATTTTAACTTTTTTCCAAGACCAAGAATCCTCGCTTTTCTTTCCAAATTCAAAATAAAACTCCAATTTCTCATTCAAGTATGCTTTCAAACAATTATCTTTTCCAAAGAAGTCTTTTCCAAGTATTTTTTTCATAAAAAAAACAAATACTTATTTATTTAAAAACCCTTTTTGCGCGTTTGACCAGTGCGTCTTATTCGCACCTAAAGTCTT
Source organism: Candidatus Woesearchaeota archaeon (assembly GCA_020854775.1). Lineage (NCBI taxonomy): Archaea > Nanobdellati > Candidatus Woesearchaeota > Candidatus Woesearchaeota archaeon. The sequence goes on from JAHKLZ010000002.1 coordinate 82,810, forward strand.
TTGTTCCAAAACTTTTTCTTTCAATAGAATACTTACGCTCAACGTACTCTTTAGATCTGCTAATAGCATATTTTAAATCAGGAACATCATACTTAATGATGTCTGCTTCTATCAATCTTATCTTAGAATAAAACCATTTTATTATTCCAGGATCAGGCGAGCCATTTCTTAATTGCTCACCCAAAACAAAGAAATTAGACTTATAGTCATAATCCTTAGGTTTTTCAGGCGACGCGTTCACAGCAAGAGTTGTTTCATATCTTCCTATTTCTTCAAGCTTATTTTCCAATAATACTTGCATGTTATTATGAAGTATGTTCTTAGAATTTGTGAGTTTTTTACTTAATTCATCCAAGTATATTTTTTGCATGCAATTAGCCAATTCAGACTCAGGATGTTTCTCATAATAAGGTAAAGCGTTTTTAAAAAAAGTTGCACTAACAGTTTCAGGATTCTTAGAAAAAGGAAACAAGTCATGAAGATTGCCTAGTATTTTGTTCTCAACAAGCTCTAAGTAAGGAGAATTAATAACTGTATTCAAAGAATGATAATAAGTATCAAGATCTAATCTAGGATTGGCTGATTTTAACATTTCATCTAAAAATATAGTTACTGCTTGAAGCTCCAAGTCCTCGGTGTGATTAAAGCGCTTAACACCGCCATTCGTGCTTCTCGTGGACAAGTCTGATTGCAATTCTTTCAAAAAACTATGTATTTTCACTTCGAAGTGGAGAAAACAAGTCTTTTTTTAAAAGTTTTTTGTTATTTATAAAAACAAAACATTTTTTATGAAATCCTGATGTTGCTTTAGCGCAACTTCCAAAGAGCATTATTAAAGAGGATGACTTTCTTTTTTTGAATGAAATTTGTTAAGTCAGAGTTTATTAATTTTAAAATCAGATGGTTTTTTATAGAATTTATATTTTTTATTTTCGGTGTTAGCGAAAAACGTTGGGTAAAGTATTTCTTCATTCTTTTTTATTAAGCCCAATTTTTCAATATCGTCAATATTTAAAGGCGCTTATTTGTAGAAGTTAACTTTTTTTCATCAGCTTTTATTTTTCTCTCTAACTTCTTAATGTCTTCCTCAGCAGGCAAATCTTCTAATTTAATACCGCTTTTAAGAAGAAGTTCTCTAACATCAGAATTATTTTTAACATGTTCTCGAGTAATAATTCTCTCACCAGATAAATCATCTTTATTAACATTAAAGTTAGTAATTTCAGTAGCTAAATTTTTAGCAGTTATAGTTACTGTGGGAAGAAAATCAGCTAAAGGCCTACTCTTAGGAATCTTAAGATGAACCTTCATTGAATGCGTGTTTTTCCCACCAAATAATGCTTCATCACCTTTACTCCTAATCCTGGCAAAACCATCATCATCGACACCTCGCTCATAAATAAGTTTAGAAAGCTCAGTTTCAGATCTCACGAGTTTTTATCTTGCATTGAAACGTTCTCTGAGTTTAATTCTCTCTTCAATTAATTCTTGTTTCCTAGTTTGAATAGCGAAGTAACTCTGAGCAAAAGCAATCTCTTCCTTTCTAGAATCACCATTTTGAGCAATTAAATAACAAGCATGCCTAGTAAGCATAAAATCATCAATTTCTCTCTTAGCACCCGAACCTAGATTAACCTTTTTCCTGACGTTAAGAAAATGGTCATCAAATTCAAATCCCGCATTTTTACAAGATTCTTTAGCTTTTTCAATCACAACAAAGAAATTTTCCCATTTATCATAACCTAGAAGTTTTTGCAAGTCGCGAGCAAACCAATATTCTAATCCTTCTTTTTCATGAACATAATCTTCAAAAGTTTTAGTTAATTTAGCGATAATTTGCTTTTCCATAAAATTAGTAATATTTCTTTATTTAAATATCCTTTTCCCAGAAGTGGCTAGTGCATCTTATGAATACTTTATCTAAGAAATTTTTATTCTACCACGCAAGTCATTTTAACTTCTTTTTATTTTTAAAATGAATATCTTCTGCGTTTTTAGAACTAATAACTTTTCTGCCAATTTCTTTTTCTGTTTCAATTCTCGCTTTTCCAGCAATTCTTCCTCCTCTTTTAGCAATCTTTTTACTTTCATCAAAACCAGTTGGATCTTTATTTTTTGATATCTCTTTTGTTGTAACTTCTGCGAGCATATTGAGAACTAATTCAAGATTAGTCATATTATCTCTTAAATTTTCTTTTTTAAGATTTTTTAATTTTTTATAGTCTTTAACAGATTTACCACTCCATGCCTTAGTAATTTCATTTGTTAAAATTGCATAATCTCCTTGATTTTTTATTCCAACCCTATTCCACTCATCTGTTAATTCTTTTCTTATTTCAATAGTCTTTAATCTCTGATTAACCCATTCTTTAGAATAACCCTTTTTTAAATACGTGCTCAATGCCCTATTTATTGATAGTTCAGGGTCTTGAATTTCATCAATTCTCTCCCTTCCAACTTTAGCAAGCCAAATCTTGAAAGGCTCAGCTTTTTTACTTGGGACGGATTGAATTAAACGTAATAATTGCTCAGTATCGGCTACATCTGTTAAATAATATTTTCCATCCGATGATTGTAATTTCAGTTGTCCTATTTTATCGGACAACTCACTACCTTCTTCTTCAAGTTTCTTTTTTAAATCATTCCAATATTTTCTAGGTCTAGGACTTTCTGTCAATACTTCAACTACATCAACAATAGAAAAATACCATTTTTCTTCGTCTTCATTCCAAAGAACACGAATTTCTTTATTATTGAATAGTTTTATCGCATTTTTCATAATACTTATTAGAATTGGTTTATTATTTATAAATCTCACGCGCAGACTTGACTAGTGCCTAAAAAAGCAAAGAATATAAAAAAACAACACGACTCATAAAAGAATATGAGTTATACAAAGCAAGTACTAAGCGGAAGCATATACTACTTCACAGGATCAGTCCTCGCAGCAATCATCGCGTACTTAACTAAGCTAGTACTCGTAAGAAATTTATCAGTAGAAGACTACGGATTATTCTTCGCAGTCCTCACGTTCGTATTAATTTTTAGTGTGTTTAGA
>JAHKLZ010000003.1 GCA_020854775.1 Candidatus Woesearchaeota archaeon
CGGATAAGCATTAGCGGCTATGTCCGGCATATCAACACATTCGATATAGGGACGCTCGCAAATTGTTGGAGGAGTCCCTAACCCAATGTTGGGTTGCCACAAATAATGGCCGTCTCCAGCTTTCAGTTTCCGAATGGCTTTCAAAGTCTGTCGATTTAACAACCAAACCGCATTGTTGGCATAAGCAGATTTGAGATCATAGAAAATATCCATCAAACCATCGGCAGTTATTTCATCAGCATCGCCAGAAGCGGTATAATCGATACTTTCGTTCGTCAGAATCCCCTGCGGTTTGCCAACGGCATTCCCTGAAACAAAGGCGGTTCCTTCAGCTACTCCAAACTGCTCAGAACATTCATTGACAATTTCTTCTTCCATATTAAAAGCCGAATCTTCAAGGTCGGCAAAGGAAATATCAACCACTGCAGACATCTCATGAACCGGCACGTTTTCCAAACCATAGGCCATTCCGGTGGTTTCGCTTCGGGTTCCGGTTTCAGCCACCCAGACGGCCGCTATGGAACCGGTCTTTTTGGGGAGCTCAACAAACCGTTGCGAGGTCTGTCGAATGGAGGCCACAGAGCGAATTGGAGAAAATTCGACAATGCCTTTGATGATTTCTCGAACGTATTCACCAGGTGCTAAATATCCACCCAAAGTATCGTCATAAGTCACTAAGGCTTTTTTCTCAGGAATAAGCTCCTCAATTCCTTTTCGGAGGTAAAGATCGAAAGCTCTCTTTTTCTCGATGTTCGGATCAACTTCCTTATTTTCTCCTTGCGCTGGACGGTTGAGTTTGGTTTCAAGCTCGTCCATTCGAGAGTTCATTTTTTCTAATTTTTCCACAGTGCTTGATAATGCCTCACCGTATTTTTTAATTTCGGCTTCACGCTGGTCGTTGGTTTGTTTAAATTCCTCGAATAACCCTTTTAATTCCACCAGGGTGTTCTTTTCGTCTGCCATGTTTTTCACCTCGTAATGTAACTTTTCATGTCATGTAAAAGTGTTTGTAGTTCATCATCAAGCGAGGTTTCCGAGTCGCTTTTGGTATCGGCTGAGTCGTCAGATTGCTTTTCCTCATCAGAGTGGTCATCAACCGAGTCTTCTTGAGGTTCAGCTTTCTCAACGAGGGCCTGAAGAGCAGCAATTACATCTTTAATTTGAGATAAATTCACCGAGGAGAGAACTCTCCCCGATTTAAAATCAGTAGGTTTGATTGATTTAAAATTAGCACTGAGAAAATCGTTGGCCCATTGGTAATAAGCGGAAACATAATTATCAAGGTTTTTCTTGATGTTATAGAGCTTTTCATCAATGGATAATTCTGAACTTCCAATCGTTTTAGGATAAAATATTTCCCAAGTTGCTTGATTTAAAGCGTCATTCAGGTTATAAAGTCTTGAATATAATTCCTGTTGACGTTGCATTTCATTAAAGTTTTCATTAAAATCCGTTGATTTTTTTGTTAATTCATCGTGCTCGCCTAACGAATCTTGAACGTCGGTTTTTTCCGTTGATTCTTCTTTCACGTCTAAAACGTTTGCCAATGGTTGGGCCGGGAAGGTGACTACTGAATACTCATAAAGTTTTATCTCTTTTAATAGCCTTTTCCCGTCCTTGTATTCTTTCTTTACCGGATCATAACCAATGCTCAACCCCTTTATGGCTCCCTGTTTTAATAAGGAATAGGCTTCTTTCCCTTTCTGAGTATCAAGGTTGAGTTGCCCTCGAACAAACAAACCGCTGGCATCTTCTTTGGCTTCTAACCCAACACCGATTGGTTCATCGGATTTATGTTGCCACAAAATAGGAACTGATCCGCCTGAATGGTCGAGAGTACGCTTAAATGCCCCTCGTTCGATAATGTCATTTTGCAAGTCTTCAATTGCGAATATTCCAGCGTAACCGGTAAAAACTCCCTGATCGTCAAGGTCATTGAGCTTTAACCGGAAAGTTTTTCTTTCCATTGCTGTGCCTCCTGGTGCAAGTGTGTGAAAACAAACAAGCCACAAATAAAACGACTTAAGGCTCTGTTATGGTAAGATTGTCTTTTAAAACATTATGAAGGCTATCTATCATCCTTATTACTTTCACTCCTCCAGAACTGCCACCCAAGTACACCGGCAATTTACGTGCTTCGGAATCACCCCTTGGGATTCTTGAATATCATATTTTCTCCCATGTTCTGAAAAACATTCTTCACAAGTTCTTTCATCCTTAGCGGCCCAAAATTGTAATTGTTTCACTCCGGCTTCCTGGTACAACTGCCGGTTACCTTCAGTAAACGCTGATATGGTTTCAGTTCTCGCAATGTTTTCCGCCCGATACCCCTTAGCATCTTCAAAGGTTTCTCTTACTCTCTTAGCCAGATCGTCAACCCCTTCTCCAAGGTCAATTCCATCTTGCAGTGTACCCTTCAGCTTCTCAAGGGTGGTATCGTTAATTCCTTTAATCTTGTTTCCAAGCTCTTCTTTAATCCAATCATTAACCCTGGGGTTGTCGATATTCCAAGCAACTTCAATTCCTAATTCATTAATGGCGGCTTCAACCCCTCCTTTGATAATTTCTAAAAGCAAGGGTTTAGAGAGTTTCCGCAACTTTTTATTCCACTGCTCGATCTCGTATATATCCTCTTTCCTGATAGCGGCTTTTCTGTTCTCAATATTCTTTAAAACTTCTTTTTCTTGCTCGTCAAAGTAAGGTTTGAGGGCTTTCTTCCATTTCTTTTCCCATGGGTCCCAATAGTGTTTCCGCTTATATTCCCAGAGTTCAGCGAGTTTTTCTTCAGAGAAGATGGTTTTTTTTTGAGAGAAAGATTTTTCGGTTTCTTCTTCAATCGGTTCTTCAGTGGGTTCTTTTTCTGGTTCTTCTTCTGTTGGCTCCTCATTTATTGGAGTTAAGGAAAAAGGAATATAAAGCCTATCCGCTTCAGGAACTTTTAGGGTTTCAAACCCTAACATCTCTCGTGCTTCGTTCCTGGTAATAATCCCTCGGTCAACCGCTCCAAACATCCGGTTATAAAGTTTATCCTGGTCTTCTTGAAGTGCCTCGATACCGTCTTTGTCATAATCGAGGTATAAGTTTTCTCCCCACAATGGAACCAGCCAGTTGTTGAAAGCGTCTTTTAAATAATCCATTAAGGGAAGAACGGTTTCTTGATAGAGAGCTTTTCTCGCTTCACCATAATTGGAATAAGTTTTTGAGGAATTGTCTCCAATAAGCTCGGGGGCTACGTTGTAAGCAATGGCCATTTCACGAGCCGAAAGCTTCGATCCTTCTAACCAACTCATATCAAGCGGCGATAATCCGGTTGGCTGAAATTTCAATCCAGCCTCGGCAACAAAAACATTGCCGGCATTATTAGAACCGCCGTAAAGCTCAATGGCCTGTTCCCGTAAGATTCTTCTGGTGTCTTCGCTCAAGGTCTGGTCGGTCGAAAGAATTCCCGAAGGTTGAGCCGAATTTTGCAACAAAGAAACATTCCATTTCCGAGCTTCATTATTTTGGTCAATGCTTCGAGCAGAGGCTTCAAGCGGGCTCATGCCGTAAAAATCGTTTAAGGGATTAAAGAACTTAATGTGGAGAATTAATTCGGGTTCAAGTAGTGTCGTGTTTCCGTTGACTGTATATTCGTATCGCAAAATGGGCTTATTCTGATCACCAGGAACAATTTTCATCCGGTCAGGCCGCAATACGTAAAGCTCTAATTTTTCGCTTGGTCGAGTAAGGGTTCGTTCAATATACGTATTCCCCGACAACAATAAATAGCTCACCATTGCTTCAAACCAGGAACCAAACCCTTCAAAGGGATTTGGCCGATTCCACACTTTCAGAAGAGGATGGTTAAGGTTTAATTCCTCTAATTTGTCTTTCTTTTGTTCGTATAATAACCAAGGAATACCGGCACAGGCTTGAGCGATTAGGCGAACGCAGGAATAGACATAAACATTATTTCCATAACCTTCTTTGGCAAAATTTTCATAATCTTTGGGCGTCCACACCGCCTGACCGGAATAAAATCGGACAACAGAGTTATAGGTTCGGGATTGCTTGTGGTGGAACAGTTGTTTCAGCCATTCAAACATTTA
>JAHKLZ010000004.1 GCA_020854775.1 Candidatus Woesearchaeota archaeon
TATTAAACTAGTTGTTGTTGTCCAAAAATCCCCGTTAACTAGAGTGGTGGGTGTCAAACCGTGTGGTAAATTCAAATAAGCAGAATCAGTTATTGACGCAGGCAAATTTAATTTCCCTGTGAGTGTTCCTCCACTTAAAGGTAAATGACCTGTTTGTGAATAAGTGTAAGCCGTATTCCAATTCGTACTGGTTCCTCCTGTCGCGGTGATTGTTCCGTTAACGTCTAGTTCGGTTCCTGGAGTCGTTGTGCCTATGCCTACTCTGTTCGTGGTGGTGTTTACGAATAAGGTGTTTGTGTCTACTATTAGGTCTCCGCTTACTCCTAAGTCGCCGTCAACAGCGGTGTCTCCTCCTAGCCACGTTTCGCCTATTACTGTTAAATCATTACTTGGGGTGGTTGTTCCTATTCCTAGTCTGGAATTGGTGTTGTCCCAGAACAAGTCATTGTTCCCACTTACTGTGTTGGGTGTCGTGGTCCAGAACGTGATTTGTCCTGGTTGTACATCTCCTTCATGGTATAGTCCGCTGACTGAGTCTAGCACTTCGGTTAATGGTTTCCATTCAGCATTACCTTGAGTATCTACGGAGGTTAGCACACGATTTTCTTCTGGGGTTCCGCCTTCTATGCGGATCGTGCTTTCGAATACTGTTGGTAGGTTAAAACGTAGTTTCAACGTGTTTCACCTTCCGCTTTTTTTGTTTTGATAACCATTTTTTTTTATAGTTCGTCCTCTAGTTTGATTTTTAGTTTCTGGGTGATGTTTAGGATTTTTTGTGCTTCTCTGATTTTTTTGTGTGCGCTTCTTTCGAATTTTGAGACGGCTGCTTGAGAAATTTTTAGTTTGTTAGCTATCTCGGTTTGAGTAAGCTTTTGCTTACTTCTAAGTTCTAGAATTTCATATTCTTTTTTCGTTAACAATTGTACAACCTAAACAAGTTTTAATATGTTTAAAACCTATAATGGTTGTACTAATATATAAATGTTTTGCAAAAAACCACTAAAATCACAGAATAAAAACAAATTTAGAAACACAATAAAATTAACAAGAAATTAACCAATTATCACTTAACAATTTTCTTAAAAGAACCATCACTTTGAACATGCAAAGCAAGAAAACCAACAGGAACATCACCATCCAAACCATGAACTTCCCTAACCTTATCAACAACGAAATTAGGAACATCATTAGCCAAATCAAGAAACGCATCAATATTAGCCAAATCATCATCAATCAAAACACAAAACCTATACAAACCAGAACTCAAATAACTAATAATTCTAGACTTCTTACGAACCGCGATACTCTCCCCACTCTTAATATTACCAACCCTATCAACATAAAAAACATCTTTATCAGAAACATCAATACCATGATCATAAAAAGTCTTAAGAAAAGTATCCTTATCCTGAAAATCCTCACGAGCAGTCAAAACAACAATCTTAGAATTAACAACATCAACATTTTTTAACAAATCCTTAACCAAAGACAAAGTCTCAGGAATAGGCACAGAAGTCTCCCTAAAAAAAGAAGCATCCCTAAACTCAGAAAAATCAAAAACCTCACCAACACCAAGAACATAAGAATTATACTCCTTATTAGACAACTCCCTAACCAAAGAACCATTCTTAAAAACCTTAACCTTAGCAAAAGTACGAAACAAAGTCTCATCCAAATCCACAAAAACAACGCTGTTCTGCTTATTAACAAACATAAAATAACAGAAATACTAATCATTATATAAATATTTAAGTCAAAAAAAACAACCTAAAAAGTTTCCTTTAAACGACAAGCCCTACAAATATTACCCTCGGAAGGAAAACTACAAACTTCGCAAGTACCAGTAACAACAGGAGAATCATTACTAATCTTCAAATCCAAAAAAGTAGAAATGATATTATCCTTAACACCAGGATTAATTACTTCAGCAGAATTAATAAAATCCCTAACCTTAGACCTAAAACTCAAACGAGCAAAAGGACACTCAACAAAAGGAACATCAAAACCCTTCAAAAAAGCAAAAGCAAGAATCTCTTTCTCACGCAAATAATACAAAGGCTTAATCTTCCTAGTAAAACCATCACTCTCCCTAGTAATAGGACCCTGACGATCAAACAAATCTAACTGAGCCTTAAACAAATTCATCAACACAGCCTGAGCCTCATCATCCAAATTATGACCAGTAGCAACCTTATCAAAACCCTGAGAATACTTATTCAACATGAAACGACGAAAAGTACCACAAGCATTACACATAGAACCATGACTAGGCATATCATCCAAATCCCTACCAGTCTCATCCTTAAAACTCTTAATAACTAAAGGAACACCATAAGAAGAACAAAAAACCCTAAGAAAATCCAAAGTCTCAGAACGATAACCCTCAATACCCTCATCAATAGCCAAAGCAGAAACATCATAACCAAACTTATTCAACAAATACAATAAAACAACAGAGTCCTTACCACCACTCACAGCCACACAAACCCTATCATCCTTATCCAACAAACCAAACCTAGATATAGTATCTTCAACTTTTTTCTCAAAATAATCCAAGAAATGAACCTTACAAAAACCAGACATAACAACTTTATCAGAACAAACAGAACAACCCAACCTAACCACCAGAAACCACACTTAACAACTTAAGCTCATCATCACCTTCACAAACCTCATCCAAAGACACAAGCTCATTATTCTTAATAACTAAGACTTCCTCAGAATTAACGCCTAACAACTCTAACAAAGACTCATAAGTACCACTAAATTCTAACTCCTTCCAAGACTTATCTCGCTCAACAAAAACCTTCATAAAAACAAGAAATCAAAACTTATTAAAAAAAGTATCTAAAAACAAAATAAATCACCAAGAAACAGGAAGCTCCCTAACAATCCTCGTCTTAGAAAAATCAGAATGAATCTTAAACGTCTTACCACAATAAACACAACGCTTACTCTTACCAGAAACCTCCCACCTACCCTTAATACGAGGAGCAACCTTTTGATCATTACCACACCTATCACAACGAACAACGAACATCATAACAAAAAATAAACAAAAAAACTATAAAAACACTACCTCCACGAATGTCCAGTGACTACTTAAGAAAACTAATACCAAAACCACTATTAATATAACTAAGACTACGAGCATAAACATCAGGATTACTATTATGCGAAATCATCCTATTAACTTGCTTATCCAAATCAAAATACTTCAAAGAACCAAGAATACTACGACCATTCTCAAACAAATTCTTATCAGGATCCAACACACCATTAAACCTCAAAACTTGCTCAGTCCTAACACGACTCTGATCACTAACATAAGAACCCTTACCAACCTCGACATTCTTCAACTCCTTAAAATGAACAAAAAAAGAAGAATCCAAAAAATCAAACTCCAAACCAAAATGAAGACCAAAATCACCATACCTAAAATCAAAAAGCTCCTCAACCACTAAAACAGAACTAACACTCTCCTTCTCCATGTAATCCTTCAAAACCAAAGTCAAAGGAGAACAAGCCTGCATATAAAATAATTCTTTACTCTCCAAAATCTGATTAAGACTCTGCTTACCAAACTTCTCCCTAATATCAGAAGCAGACCAATTAACCAAGCTTATACTCTCAATCTTATTAAGCAAAGGCCTAAAAAAATCAGACAATTCCTTTTCTTCACGCAAACTAAAACTCATAATCACTCAGAAATAACAACTTTTTTATAAATATTATTCAAAAAACCAAGAAAAAAAATAAAAAAATAAAAAAATAATTAAGCGTTAGGCGGAACCATATAAGAAGGACTCATCGCGCCATACAAACTGCCAAAACCAAGAATTAACAACAAAATAATAGGTATTAACAAAACCAACACAGCCTTCCACGCAGCTAACTTATGAACCTTCATCAAAACAAAAACATTAAGACCTAAAATCCATAAACCAATAATGTACTGCAAAAACACACCTATAACAGGTATAAACGCGAACCAATACAAAATAAAACAATTACTCAAAGACCTAAAATACTGAGCGCCAGTAGCCTTACCCTTAAAAAGAAATTTCGCAATGAAATGATAAATAGAATAACCAATAACGAAACTAATTATCAAAATTATAGGCATAAAAATCAAACCCGTAACATTCAAAGCAGAAATCGCCATAGCCACACCAGCAAAGAGCCAAAGTCAAAAAACCAAAACCGGTAGCACTATTACTATTAGCCAACTTACTAATAGCTTTATCATCAAAAATTATAGCTCTCAAAGAATCCTTCACATTTTCCAAAAAAGACATAATAAAAACCTCCAATTAATTTTTTTTATTCAAATGAAGAATTGAAAAAAGAACTTTATAAAGGTATCTAAAGATTAACACAAAATAAATAAACAAAAACAAAACACCCCTAAATAAATAAGAGGACTTAATAAAATGGGCAAAAGAAACAAAAAACAAGAAACAAAAAAAAATAATGTGCTTCTATACGCAACAGCAGGAATACTAGCAGTACTAATAGGAACAATAGTATTCATAGTAGCAAAACCAACAAGTAACGTAGTAGCAGGAGAAGGAGAATTAGACGAATTCGCCAAGTGCCTAACAGAACAAGGCGCAATATTCTACGGAACAGAATGGTGCGGATTCTGCCAACAACAAAAAACAATGTTCCAAGAATCAATGCAACACATAAACTTCATAGACTGCGACCAAAACAGAAACACATGCCAACAAGAAGGAATCACAGGATACCCAACATGGAAAATCAACGGACAACTATACCCAGGCATGCAACAACTAACAAGACTATCAGACATAAGCGGATGCGAACTATTCGCATAAAAAAACCTTTTTTTTTCTTTATTAAATATTATCAATTCTATCCTGGCGTTGCTTCTCCAAAGAACGATACAAAGCCAAAAAATTAGACTCACCATTATTAGGATGATACAACCTAATTAATTCCTTATACATAAAAACCTTATCAGCATACTCCCTAGACTCCTTAGGCAAAACAAATCTACCATTCTTCTCAAAATTAATAATATCATCAGCACTAAAAAAACCCTCAGAATTAGCATCATTAATAACTCTGCTAAGCGCACTAGGCCCCCTATTATAAGCAGTCAAAGCCAAAGTATCATTACCAAACCTGCGCTGAAGACTCCTCAAATACTTAGCAGACTCACGAACATTATCCTCATGAACAAAAGGATTAGAATCCAAATAAACATAAGGACTCAACTGATTAAGACCTAAACAATCAGCCCTAGAAATAGCATAAGGATTAAAACGAGACTCAACACTAGCAACAGCTAAAAGCAAACGCCTATCAACACCCTCCTCCCTAGCAATCCTGGCATACAACTCACCAAATAACTGAAGATTACCAAAAAGATCATTCGCAGAACCAACCTCGCCAACCCTAACACCTAACAAATCAGCAAAATCACTCCTTCCCAAAATATTAATCTCATCAGAAATATCACTACCTTTCTTAGTCAAAACATGAATCCTATTAAAAGAACTACTAGCCAAAGAATAACCCCCAAAAACAGTATCATCAACCAAGTACTTATAATTAGAATAAGCATCATCATCCCAAACAAAATCAGAAGAATAAACAACGTTCCTCAAAGAATCAACATTAGGCTCACAAATAGCTTCTAAACTAGAAGCCTCAATTTTTCTAGAAGAAAAAGTATCAGAAATAACAGAACCAAGAGACACATACTTAGAACTACAAATACTAAGAGAAGTCAAAAGACTACTTAAAGCCAACACCTTAACCAAATTCTTTTTTCTCATAACAACACCTTAATAATACATAAAAAAATCTAAAAAAACAATAAAAACGCATAACGCGTCCAATCATACTCTAAAGTTAATACTTAAGAAGGAAAACTAGAAATCAACAATTATTTAAAAAACTAATCATTTTTAAAAGAAATGAAAACAACAACGAACGCATTCATATTCCACAAAAACAAACTATTGCTAATACTACACAAAAAAGCAAATATATGGATGCATCCAGGCGGACACGTAGAAGAAAACGAAACAATAACAAAAGCAATACACAGAGAAATCAAAGAAGAAACCAACCTAGACATAAAAATATTAAACAAAGAAAAAGAACCTGACAAACCATTCATGATTTGGACACACAAAAAAAACAACGAAGAAATACAAAGAATAGAATACATAGCAGAACCAACAAATCCAAAAGAAATAAAAATACAAGAAGAAGAAATACTAAATTATAAGTGGATAACAAAGAAAGAATTACAAGAAATAAAAACAATACCAAGAATAAAAGAACTAGCAATAAAATCATTTGAAGAATACGAAGAAATAAAAAAACAATCAAAATGAGCAACAAAAACAGAAGAAGAAACACATTGTGCTTAGCACTATCAAAAACATTCGCGTGGCCCTTAATTAAAACAACATCATTCAAAGAATACGAAGTTCCAAAAGAAACAAAAGAACTAATAAAACGCCAAAACCAAAAAAAAGACTGCGCACTATTCTTTGCAGGACCACACAGAAGCATGTGGGAAACAGTAGGAATACCCTACACGATAACAAAATACGACGGAGACACACCCTTCGCGTTAATGGGAAACAACCTAATAAAAAAAGAAACAGGAATAAAAGAAGCCATCCTGAAATACGTAATAGAACGATCAGGAATAATATGGGTGGAAAGAGAAAAAAATCCTAAAGCAGCAATACAAAAAATAATACAAACAACAGAAACAATACTAAGCAAAAACAGAAACATAATGCTATTCCCAGAAGGAACAAGAAGCAGAGACGGACTAGTAAAAGATTTCAAACCATCAATATTACAAGGAGCAATAAACGCATCAAAAAACACAGACGTATACATAATACCTATCAACGTTGATTACTCAAAACTACTAGAAATAAATGAATTCGCAAAAAACTCAGGAACATACACATTCACAGTAAAAGACCTAAACCAATGGAAAACAACTCACCTAGGAGAAATATACATATCATTCGACAAACCAATACTAATAAGTCCCGACACAAACAGAAAAATAATAGCATATGAAACAAGAAAAAAGTGCTTGGACCTAGTAAAAATACAACCAATAAACATAGTATCAACAGCAATAACAAGACTAAACCAACAACAAGAACCACTAAAAAAAACAAACATAGAACAAACAATAGAAATAATCATGAAAGAACTCGAACCACACCAAGAAAAATACAGAGGATTCAAAGAATACACAGAACCAAACAAAATAATAAAATTAACCAAACAAGAAATAAAACCAGAACTAATAACACAACACCAAATATACGCGAATTACATAGCACACTACTTCTAAAAAAAAAGAATTAGAACTTAATAATGCTTTCACCAGTCATCTCATCAGGCTTAGGCAAACCAAGAAGGGAAAGAACAGTAGGCGCAACATCACGCAAACCCTTACCCTTAAGCAACTTCACGTTCTTAAAATCAGGATTATCAGAAACAAAAATAAAAGGAACAGGATTAACAGTATGACTAGTACGCCAAGCAGGAGTCTGATCCTCCGCGTTACCATGATCAGCAAGAATCAACAAATCATAACCATTCTTTAAACCATGACTAACAATGCTACCAACACAAGAATCAACAGCCTCAACACCTTTTTTAATAGCACTAACAACGCCGGTATGACCAACCATGTCACCATTAACAAGATTAACAACAACGAAATCAAACTCTTGCCTATCAATCTCCCTAACCAAAGAAGAAGTAACCTCAAAAGCACTCATCTCAGGCTTCAAATCATAAGTAGCAACCCTAGGAGAAGGAACAAGAATTCTACGCTCACCCCTAAAAGGCTTCTCAACCTGACCATTAAAAAAGAAAGTAACATGAGCATACTTCTCAGTCTCAGAAATTCTCAACTGCTTCAAACCATTACCAGCAACAACACCCCCAAGAAGACCACTAAGAACTTGCTCATTAAAAGCAATCCTAGCATTCATACCCTTATAATACTGAGTCATACCAACAAAAAAAACCTTTTTCCTACACCTAAACCAACCACCAAAAAAAGGCTCAACAATAGCCCTAGTTAATTGACGAGTCCTATCAGTCCTAAAATTAAAAAAAATAAAAGAATCATCTTTCCCAAAACCCGCGTAACCCTTAAGCTTCCCAGGAACAATGAATTCATCAGTAACCCCTGCACCATGACTTAACTTAATATAAGACTCAACATCATCAAAATCCGAAGCCTTACCAAGAACAACACAATCATAAACCTTACGAGTACGATCCCAACGCTTATCACGATCCATCGCGTAATACCTACCAGAAACACTAACAATCACACCAAAACCCAAAGAAACAAGCTTACGCTTAACCTTCCTAACAAGAACCAAACTATGAGTAACAGGAGAATCCCTACCATCAGTAAACAAATGAAGCTTCACATCCCTAAAATTCTGAGACTCACACAAATCAAGCAAAGCAAACAAATGACTAATATGACTATGAACACCTTCCTCCTGAAGCAAACCCGCGATGTGCAAAGACGAACCATGCTTCTTACAATTATTAATAGCACCCAAAAACTCAGAATTACTAAAAAAACTCTTATCCCTAATACTATTATTAATACGCTCCAAAGACTGCAAAATAATCCTACCAGAACCAATAGTCATATGACCAACCTCAGAATTACCCTGATAACCCTTAGGAACACCAACAGCTTCACCACTAGCATTAACCAAAACATTAGGATATTTCTTCATCAAGAAATCAGTATTAGGCGTATCAGAAGAAGCAATCGCATTATCATTCTTAGAAGAACGAAAACCCCAACCATCCCTAATAACAAGAATAACCTTATTCTTAACCATGAAACAAATAACAACTAAAGAGTTTAAATAATTTATCCAAAAAAAAAAACAAAAAAGAAAAATAATATAAACAACAAATAAAAAACAAAAAAATGTTGGGAACAAAAAATAATTATTACAAAAAAGGAATTCTACTAATACTAGTACTATTCACGCTAGCAAGCTCAGAATGCGAATTCGAATTCCCATCAAGAGACCCATGCGCGAACGACCCAGACTCAAGACACTGCTACCAAGACTTAGCAGTAGAAAGAGGAGACCCATCCTACTGCGAAAAAATAGAAGCACCAGAAGGATTTGACAAATCAAACCCGCCAAAAGACAAATGCTACTTAATGGTAGCTGAAAGCACAGGCGATCCTAATCATTGTTTAAAAATGATAGGTGGAGAAGGATCCTACGAAAAAAATGATTGCATAATAAGCGTAGCGACACAAGAAAAAAACTTTGAAGCATGCGACATGCTAAGAGGAACCAATAAAGAAGAATGCTATGAAAGCATAGGAAAAACAATAAAACTAAGCGACTTATCAGAAACACAAAACAAAATAAGAGACATAGAAAACAAATTAAAATATGACTGGAGAAATCAAGAATTACAAAAAGAACTCAGAGAACTAAAAAAACAACAAGACTTAATGTACTCTAATTCACCACCAGAAATACAAAGAGATTATTTCAGAAACGAAAGAGAAAAACTATTCGAAGACGTAGAAGACGAAGAACTAAAAAGAATGATAGCGAAAGACTTCACGAGTTTCAGAGGACAAAACAAAGACGCAACAGTAACTGAGCTACTACAAAGAATGGAACAAATAAAAGAAGAAAAACAAACACTACAAAGAATAGACCAAGAAGCAAACAAACTAATAGATGACATGAAAAATAACATAATAACGTACGGATCAGGAAAAGCACAAGAAGCAGTAAATGCTGCGACGAGTCACGCGTGGGAATGGTCATTTTCTAGAGGAAGCGAAGAAATGAAGTGGCAAATGTCAAGACTAGAAGACATGAAAAACAAATATGACAGAGCATCCGCGCAGTACCAAGCAATAAATGAACAAATAGACAAATTCAAAAAAATATATGACGAAGTAAACGAAGTATACTCAAAAGTAGAAGAATTCAACAAATTATTAGCCGAAGGAAAAATCGAAGAAGGACACGCAGAAGTACTAAAAGGAGCAGTATTCCTAGGAAAAGGACTAGAATACGCAACTTCCTACGTCCCAATACTAGGAAGCACGATGTCAACAGTAAGCAAAGAAACATTTGATGCCACGGTGAAATTCGCAACAAAAAGAGCAAGAAGAACCACTAGCTTAAATAAATGCATAGAAGACCCACTAAACTGCGATCCTAACGGAATAACAGGATACTAAAAATGAAAAAAACAATAATCACGATGCTGATATTAACCCTAATAATAATTAGCGGATGCTCTAACAAAACAGATTCAAAAAACGAAGAAATACTAAAAAAAGTATTAAGCCTAGAAAACATAGAATACAACGAAATAAAAATAAACAATGAACAAATAATAATAAGCATAGAAACAAGCTCAGCAAACGAATACGACACACAACTAATAAACTGGTGGGGAACCATTTTCGGAATATCATCAATGCTACAAGGAAATTACGAAGTAGTGATAATAGAAAACACAGTGAACAAAGAACCATACGCATACATAAGCACTAACATATACACGATTCAAGACTTCGAAGAAGACAGAATATCAGACGCAGAATTCTGGGACGAAACACTCATAACATCAAACAAACCAAGAACAAAAGAAATACTAGAAGCATCAGGACTACCACTACAAACACTGAAACAACAAGAAACAAAAAAAACAAATCACGCAAAAACAATACTAATAATACTAATAATATTAATAATCATAACCACGACGACGCTCCTAATACTAAAAATTAAACCAAACAAACCAAGAATAAAAACAAGAAGATACAAAGAAAAAATACTAGAAAAATCACACGAAACAAAAAGAAAAATAAAAAAAATACACAGAGAAAAAATAAAACCAGCCACACACAAACTAAAACAAAAAATAAACAAACACACACAAAAATTCAGAAACAAACTAAAACAAGAACCAAGAATATAAAGAAACAGAAACGTTAAGAAGCGCACACAAATCTTTTTAAATAAAAAAAAGAATATTTTTTGAAGATGAAACAAATAAAAACAAAAAGACTAATTCTAAGACCATTAAAAGATTCAGACGCACAAAAACTTTCAAAAATCGGGAACAACAAAAAAATATGGTTAAATCTCACAGATAACTTTCCACACCCCTATACCCTAAAAGACGCACAAAAATGGATTAAAATAAACAAAGAAAAAGAATCAACAGAAAACTTCGCCATAACTATTAATAAAGAATTAATAGGGATGATAGGATACGAAAAAATAAAAGAACACGTAGTAAGCATAGGTTATTGGATAGGCGAACCATATTGGGGCAAAGGATATGTCACAGAAGCTCTCAAAGAATTCCTAGAACACTTATTTAAAAATCCTAACATTATAAGAATAGAAGCAAAAGTGTTCTCATATAATCTTGCATCCTGCAGAGTTCTTGAAAAACAAGGATTCACAAAAGAAGGATTACTAAGAAAACGAGAAAAAAAAGCTAATAAATACGTAGACGAATGGATTTACGCCCTAATAAAAGAACAAAAAAAAACAAAACACTAAAAAACTTATAAACTAAAAAAACATTCTTAAAAACAAAATGAACGAATTCACAGACATCTGCATCCCGAACGGAAACGAACAAGAATACATAGACATAGCAAAAAAACTAAAAACAACATCAATAATATTCCTATACGAACCAAAAAAACAACCAAAAAAAGAATACCTAGAAGAACTAAAACAAAAAAATCCAAACACAAAAATAACAACAGCAAACCTAATCCTAAAAAACACGAATAAAACAGGAATGAACTTCGCAAAAGCAAACCTACAAACAATAGAAAACAAACACGTCACACACATCTACGACTTAGAAAGCATAGAAGAAAAAGACAACCACCACTACAGAAGAAGCGGAATGAACCAAGCACTAGCCAAAAAAATAAAAGAACAAAACAAAACAATAATCATATCAACAGAACAACTAATCACAAACAAAGAACCACAAAAAATCATAGGAAGAATACAACAAAACCTAGAACTCATAAAGAAATACGAACTAAAAATAGCAATCGCGAGCCTAGCAACAAAACCAGAAAACATGAGAGCACAAGAAGAACAAAAAAGCCTAATCCGAACCCTAGGACACGAATCCACAGCAAAAAAAGCAATCACAGAAATAAACAAAAATTTAAATAAAAACAAATAAAAAAAAACTAAAAAAATAACAATTCTAAGAAAAAAAATAAAAAAGAAACATTTAAATACAAAAACACAACAAGACAAACATATACGCAAAAGAGGGTGAATCTTGAAAAAAGAAAGTAAAAAAAATACAACTCTAAATAAAAACAAACAAATAACTTTAACCCTAATAATTCTATCATTAATAATCTTATTCACAACCACAACAAACGCACAAACAAACCTAGAAGATTGTAACGCAGAAGGAGGAATCTGGTGTGTGACTTCAGGAACTAACGGATTTTGTACTCAAGGTGGTGATGATGTTACTTGTAAAGTTTCTACAAGTCAAAACGTAACACTTAGTCAAACACAAGGCGTTTATAATAGTAATAATCCAAAAATTTTTGATTTTAATGAATTAATAATAGAAGAAAATATTATATTGCAATTTTTTAATGCGCCATATAGTAATAATGTACTTTATTCTGCAACTTCAGCTAATGAACCTTCTTCAGTTCGACGAACAGGAGCGTGGTATAAGTCTCCAAATACTTTATCTGCTTCAAGAGGAGGTTCAGGAGGAAGAGGAGGAGTAGGTGGTAATGAAGATAATAGATTTGGCGGAGGCGGTGCTGCAGGAGCAGCAGGCGGAAAAATAGGAATACACGGAGGTACTGCTAGTGGATTTTCAGGATCTATAGGTAGTAGATGGAGAGGAACTCAAGCAGGAAATGGTTATATTGGTGGAAAAGCAGGAGGCTTCGTGGTTTTAAATTTAAACAAATTAGTACTAAATGGTATTATTTCTGTTGATGGTGAAGATGGTCGAGATGGTCAAGATGGAGCAGATACTTCAGGCAGTAGAAGATATGGTGGTCAAGGAGGAGGTCCAGGATCAGGTGGTGGTGGTGCTGGAGAAATAAAAATTAATTTAGCAGATATAAGTACAGGTAGTCAAGGTAAAATTACGGCGATAGGTGGCGCTGGAGGATCTGGTGGAAAAGGAGGATCTGGTAATGGTGATCGTTTTGGTGGTGGTGGTGGCGCAGGGGGTGGTGGCGCTGGAGGAATAATATTATTTAGTTTCACAGGTGAAAATCCTGATTTATTTCAATTACCGCCTAATTTTTGTGAAGGAGGATCATCAGGTAGTCCAGGAGATCCAGGAGCTGATAGAGGTGGTGCGTTACCAGGAACTGTAGGATTAGGAGGTCCAGGAGGCATATGTAATCAACAAGTTTTGGAATGGAACCCTGACAACATTCCAGGATTAACAGATGAACAAAAAAGAATGATGATGTATGAGTACTGTAACACAGGCGGAACTAACGCGGATTCAGATGGAGACGGATTACCAGACATGGCTGATCCTGATTGTTACGGAATGAATCATCAAGACCAAGCAGCATTCTTCATGGGTTGGGATTCAAGCATAAGAACTTATTATCCAAACATTAACAATTATCCAGATACAGACATTGCTTGGTTTAATCCTTCAGCTAGTGATGGAAACGACTTGGTATGTGGAGATAATAAATTAAGAATAGGAAGTTGTAGTTGTAGCGTAACAACTTACAACGAAAATCAATTTAATTCTTGTAGTTACGACCAATACGCGGGTTATGATTATGGATGCGCAACAGACATGTCATGTTATGGAGATAGTTACTGTGTGCCTAATGGTTGTGCTCCAGGATCGCCTCCTTTTTGCTCAGTAGATTATAATAATGAATGCGTATTCAGTGAATATGATGCGAGCGAGTATTGTTTTGATAAAGATGAAACTGAGTGTATTAATGATTGGTACTGCGAACCAATCTATGGTGTATATAACACTGAAACAAAGAGTTTTCCACATGTATTTTCTAGTGCTGAATGTAACGGCGCTTCAATTCCAGGTACTAACACTAATTCTTGCAATTGGAACACACAAAATATAGAATATAATGACTTAGGCTATATAACTCCTGACGGATTATTTGTATGTTTAGATAATTCCAGAAACTTTGTTAAACTAGAAGGAGGATTAAGAAATGAACCACCTGTTAGTGCTCCATTTAGAAATTATACGTGGCGCGAAGCATCTTTACACCCTGGAATATTAATGTACGGATATGACACGATGTTCGTATCTAATTATGAAGAATGGTTCTATTGTGATCCTTATAACGAAGGAAAATTTGGTGAAAACAATATAAGTTTATTTAACACTTTTCCAAGCCCAGACAGTCTTACTAATCCAATGTGTACAGATACAATATTTAGTTTTAACTTTTTTTCTAATGTAGAAGATTGTGATTATGAAGTAGGAGAAATAGCTGAATGTTATGAAGAATACTATGATGCGTCTGAAGGATTCGTGTTCTGTCCTAAAAGCAGTGATGGAGAAATATTAAGACATGACTTAGGAGCCTCTGATGAATTCAGAGATCAATGTGGACTTTGTGAAGTAAAAATAGGAGAAGACGAATGGACATCACTATTTAATTACTTACAATCATTAGCAAATGAGGACCTAGAACATTATTGTATAAGATTCCCTTACGATCCTATTTGTGATGAAGAAACAGGAGCTAGCGGAGAAGGAGATAGCAACATTATTCCTCAAGATGATTGTATTTCACCTGAGAACTGCTTAGGTGACTCTATAGATACAACGATTAGCTGTGAAGCAATTCATTTAAGCTTAAATTTTAACTATCCTAGTTCAGACGATACTAAGGTTTGTGATTTAAACACTCAATATTGTAGAAACGGAGAATTAGTAAACTCAGATGATGGCGCTTGTTGTTTAGGTCAAAATGCTTACTGTGAAAACTTTGAACAAGGAATGTGCTTAGAAATAGGAGGAAAAATTTATTCTGAACAAGCTAACGAAATCTGTTTAGGAGTAACAATAGGTACTGATTGTTGCTTAGGAAGAGTAACATTATCTCCAGAAACAATACTAGCAAGCTACGTAAGAAACCAATCATACATTTGTTATCAAGACGTAGGAAAAGGATTCTTTAAAGAATGCTGTGGCTCAGTAACAGGTTGCTTTAACGAAAATAACAATATGCTCACAAAAAGATATGTATTATCACGATACGTAATGGACGGAGGCCCAACTCATTCATTAATACACTTTGACACAGTTAATATTAGAGGACTATTACAAGTTCTAGGACACGCTAATAATAAATATGACAACGCTAATCACTTAGGATTCGCACTTAGTAGCGTAGGATATGACCTTACTAATTTTGACTATTTACAATTTGACTTCGCTACAAACAACAAAGACTTCTTGAAAGACCTAGTAATAGTTGACACACAAGGAAAAAACATATCATTTGATTTAAACGAACTAATAACAGTAGATAATAAGAGATGGCAACACGTAATAATAAATCTAAATCAAGGCCACGCCATTACTCAACCAGGATTCTCAGAAGGAATAATAAAGGGTGATGAAGAACAAATAGATTTTGTACCTATGGATGGAAGTTCTACTTCAACAAACGAATTTGATAGAACTAAAGCTTACAAAATAGTACTAACATTTGACATACCTCAAGGAAGCACAATAGATTTCTTAATAGATAACGTGTTCTTAAGATCTTATTCAGATAATAATTTAGACATAAATTCTGAGCCTAGGTTCTGTTCAGGTAACTGGGGAACTTGGTTAGAAAACCTTGACGGTCCTAACGCGGATAATGACTCAGGATTCTTTGAAGGCTTTGAACCTAGAAGCGAGGATATGATAATTAATGAGTACGGTCCTTACATGGATGGGTGTAACGGAGTAATAAGTTATGGTTGGACAGGAAGTGCTTGTTGTGGAGACGACACATTACCAGATAATGAAGGAGAATATTGGGTTGACAGAGAAGGTATTTGTTGGAATGGAAAAACGGTGCGTCACGATGATACAATCGCTAATACTATAACAAAGAATTATGGAACAGAATCCATACAAGAAAAAGGTTTGTTGTTCTTTGGAGGCGAACCAATCCTGTGCGAAGTAAATCCTGATCAATATGATGATATTAATTTTATTTTTGACGGTGAAACCAATGAGGAATACACATTCAAAGACGCATTAGAAAACGCAGAAATAGTTGAACCTTTCACGATTAGAGGAAGATGGATATGTCAAAGAGATGAAGGATGGATTAAAATAGATGATTTTAACAGAGTATCATTAATGGCTGCGTTCATGCTAGAAATAGTAAATAAATCAACCACGAAGAACTTATTCACAATAAGTTGCGGAGACATGGAGAAAACAATTAACTATGACGAACCAGTAAATAAAGACTTACTAGGATCATTCTGCTTACTAAGAAGAGGATCTAACAATAACTTAATAGGATTACCACCAGGCTTAGAAGTCAGCGGAGACATCTACGTAGCTTTTGAATCTAAGAATCTTAGGGATCCAATTGTTAATAACTTAGATAGCATTCTTAACTTCCCAGCACTAGCAGGCTATACGTGGGATTGTTCAAACGTTCCTACTAATCCAAATCATAATGAATTCTTCACTAAGTGCGAATCAAATGAGAACAAACCAATGCTTTACTATAACAAACCATTCAACATGTTCATACTATCTTACAAGAACTTAGAACAAGGATTCTTTGCAAGGATGTGGGATTCATTAGTTAATTTTTTCAAAAAATTATTTGGAACCATAGAAACAGATGTTACAAGCATTAATTTGAATCTTCTTAACTTCACAGAATACAAAGACACATCAGAAGTATTCATATCAAAACAAAATAACAGATCAATCATAGGTAAATCAGAAGACATAGGAGGCATAAAGAAAATAAGAGTAGAATACAATAATTTAACTTCGAACGTCGCTTTCTTAGTAGATATGATTAAGACTAAATACAACGTAGAAAACGCGTTATGGATTCCTCAAAATTACACTCAAATAATATTCGTAGAAATCAGAGGATCACAACGTGAAAACCTAAAACTTAATGAATTAACATCACTACTAAGATTAAAAGACATACCTGACGCGAGCGTGGACTTCGGACTTGGAAGAAACTGTTCAATAAGAATAGATGATGAAGATTCAAATTGGTTCTCCGGAACAAAAAATTATGTTTATCTACAAAAAGAAGCAAATAATCCTGATTTATGTGGGGAAGCAATACTTCTTGAATGTGCGGATGGCGAATTATCTAGTGAAGAAAATGAATTTTATTCTAATTGCATCCAAAAACACGAAGTATCCTTGTTTAAAAAACTAGATGAAAATAAAGAACTTATTTCAACTCAGTTTATTGAAGAAAACTCAGAATTTTCACACAATATAAAATTATATGAAGAACAAAATGATGTTTGGCATGCTTTTGTTAATTGGACTAATGATGAAAAATTTTATGAAAACACTCAGCTAAATTTTGTTATTAATCAAAATATAAATATAACTATGAATTACTTATCAAATCCTGATCTAAAAAAATTAACTATTGAAACAGAACCTTGGTTCGGAGGAGAAGTTATCTTAAATCAAGAACAAGACATGTCTCACTACAAATTAAGTGAAACAAACGGATATTTAGAATTAATTCTTCCTGAAGGATTTGAAGTAAATCTTTCTGCACAAGGAAAAAATAATCATGAATTCTCACATTGGTGGATTGATTCAAATGCTTACGCATATTCTCCATACACATTTAATATGCCTTCACAAAACAAAGTAATAGGTGCGGTTTTCATAGAAAATTAAAAGTATTAATATAAAAAAGTAATATCTCGAAACCTTTATATACATAAATCTCTTTATGAATCATATGAGAAAAAACAAGTTAGCAGGTATTTACTACGCGGGAGCACCCACACTTATCAATAATCAAATAAAAAAAGCGTTCTTATCAGAAAAAGGACCGGGGGACTTACCAACAAAACCAAATTCTAAGACGCACGTAAAAGGAGCAATCGTGCCTTTATTCTCATATGACATAAGCGGTCCTTGCGCGGCTTGGTCATACAAACAAATAGCAGAAGAAAAAATGCCTGACGTATTCATAATAATAGGACATTCAAGTCAAGAATCAGGCATAGCTATGGAACCATACGAAACACCCTACGGAATAATAAGAACGGATCAAGCATTAGCAAGAGAAATAATAAAAAAAGGAAACATAAAACACAAAGAACCAATCTTTGACAGAGACGAATTCATCGAATCACAACTACCTTTCTTACAATACATATACGACTCGAACATAGAAAAAATAAAAATACTACCAATACTAATAAGTCACGACGTAGAACTAAAAAAATTAGCAGTAGACATAAAAGAAACACTGCTAGAAACAAACAAGACCGCGACTATAATAGTGCCAACGAATATGACTAGTTACGGAGCGAACCACTCATACATACCATTCGAGAAAGACGCACACAAAAAAGTTTACGAATTAGACCAAGGAGCCTTAGACTTAATACAACAAAACCAACCATTAGACTACCTAAAATACGTAGATGAAAAAGGAATGAACACAAACAATTACTTAGGAATAACACTTCTAATGCTAATACTTAAACCAAGAAAATCATTACTAGAACAATACTACACAACAGCTGACTTAAACAATGACACAAAGAACTTTATAAGCTTCGCAAGCCTAGTATTCAAATAAAAAAAATTATTAGTTCTATTTTAGTAAACTTATTAAATAAATAAAAAAACAAACAATAAGATGAAAAAAGAGGCTAACAAGAAGGCACAATTCACAGTCTTCGTAATATTAGGATTCATGATGCTAGTAGTAATGGGATTCTTATTATTGTTAATCAACGTAGCATCAGAGAATTCAACTCAACAAGAAGCAAGAAGACTAGTAAATGATTACTTAGACTCAGAATCAATAAATTATTATGTTTACACGTGCTTAGAATCCGCGACGAACAAAGCAGTAGATGAATTAATGATACAAGGAGGAATATACTACGCGGACCAAGAAGAAGAATACGGATTAGAAGCAGAAACAACGAAGCACATACAACTAGACATAACATTTGAAGAAACAGGAAGCTCACCAATAACAAAACAAACAAATGTGTCATACGGATTAACAAAAATAAATCCTTGCCCAGTAATAGAATACTCAATACCAGAATTTCCACTACACAGA
This sequence comes from Candidatus Woesearchaeota archaeon, assembly GCA_020854775.1. Taxonomy (NCBI): domain Archaea; kingdom Nanobdellati; phylum Candidatus Woesearchaeota; species Candidatus Woesearchaeota archaeon. Next base: position 19,394 of record JAHKLZ010000004.1, read on the forward strand.
ACTAGACTAAGCAGTTTATACAACACATATAGAAGATTCTTATCATGCTCAAGGGACTTAGAAGCAAACAAGGATTACTCAGGATTCTTCGGATATAATCAATTAACCAGACTTTGTTATCATGGAAGCGAAAATCAATTAGATGGATCAAACTTTATAAGTCCTTGCAAACACAACGCGATGATATCAACAAATAACGTATCAATAGAATCAAAACTAAAAAACAGAATACAAGACTTACTAAACGAATGCATAGATTTTGAATACATAGGAAAAATACAAGGACATAACATAACAGTGAATGAATCAGAAAGAGAACTAAAAATAATACTAAACAGAAATACTCTATCAGTAGAAGCAACATATCCATTCAGAGTAAGTCTAAGAAACAGAAACCCAGTACTAGTAAGACACAGCTTTAATTACGCATCTAATTTAAGAGTAACAAAACTTCATAACTTCGCGATAATGTTATTATTCGCAGACGCAAGCTTACACAACTTCGACATAAAAAAAGATTATAATAATCCATTCTTTCACCAAATAATACCTAATTTAAAAAATTATTACGATTCTTATTTCGACGTGGAAGTAATAGAATTCTTAGACACATTACATAATCACAAGTATGATCGAGTACTAATCATAAAAGACAGAGCATCATACATAGGAGGAAGACCTTTAACGTTCGCTACAGCGATACAAAACAGAAACCCTGCCTTGGACTTAATACATCAATACATATTAGAATTAAACGCGGATTACGACATATTCGTACAAGAAGGAGAAGGATTTCAAATAATACCAGAAGGATACGACCCAGATGACAGAGCATTAAGATATGAATACAGCGGGTGGAAAGAAACATACGACGAAATATGCCACGTAATGCTAGGATCATTAAATTGTCAAACAATACCTATAACAGATGATTTCATTAAATTAACAGACTCAGAAGAATTCCAACAAACAAGAAGAATAGTAAGTTATCCAGAAACAACATCGACAGACATAGGATTACACGTAGTAAGAGTAACAATATACGACAAAGAAGAATTATACGATTATCAAGACGTAAAAATATTCGTGTTCAAACAACCAGAAGCAGAAATAGACCTAGAAAAACCATATCCTCCAATGGACATACCAGATAATACAATAAGCATAGAAGACCCAGCTTGGTTCAACGCAAAAATAAACAACACAGAATTCTACGAAACAAGCGAAACATACGACTCTTTAGATATGCAAATAATAAAACTTAACTGGCTACTAACCGATTCGGAAGGAAACGAAATAATAAACGAAACACACGATGAATTAAACACACCCATAAACGAAATACAAGAATTCAGATTACCAAGACAAGACTACACAATACAAACCATAAAAAGATTAAACTTAACAAACATAGGAAACTATGCATTAACAGCTTTCTTCACAGTGAAAGTACAAGACGGACAAGGAGGAACAATAGGAATATTTTCAAATGATGCAACTTTTGATTTCGAAGCAAAACAATGCATACCTCACAGAGCAACACAACCAAGCTATCCATACTCAACAACTAATTTTCAAATAGGACAAAAAATGTACGGAGAAGGATTCGGAGCAAATCACACTTGTTGCACAGATAACTACGAATATCAAGGAGAAGACAAAAAATGTTATGAAGCAACATGGTACGGAGAATTCCAAAAATTAAAACAAAAAGCACAAGACTTAATGAAAACAAACATGTTAACTAATTACGAAGGAACATCCAGTTTAACATTTAATCCGAACCATCCTGCTCAAAATAGAATAAATTCAATATACAAATTAGTTTTTGAAAGAAACTGCGACGGAGAAAGAGGAAACATATGTGCGGGAGACGCAACAGCCACACTCACAATACAAGGAACTCCTTGCTCATACAACTCAAACTTACTAGAACAATGTAATGGGCCACCAATACAAAACATGAATCCTTCAAGTATTCCTATGCTTTGTCAAGCATACACAACAACTACTTTAGCAAACCCTATAAGTTTTGAGAAAATATTCACACAAGAAGGAACAGGAGCGTGCTCAACAACTAATTCATGCGCACAAAAAATGGACGCGTTCTACAGATTAGTACCAGCAAACTACGGAAACTACTTATGCACACAATTTTATTGCGAAAACGGTGAATGCACAAGATCATTCAGTAATTATTGTAGCTGTGACACAAACTGCGGAGCAATATGCGATTCAACAACAACATTTCCACAATGGTCAGAAACAACTTGTAGATATTCTTGCAATGAAAATTGCAATTATAATTGGCAAAGAACAATGTGTAATGTGAATGATCCAATCACTCAAGCAGGAAGATATTGTTACAGAAACACTGATAAATATTGTTATTACAACGTGGGTTGTACAACATCAGGAAGAACCCATAGAAAAGGAGATTATTGCGAAGAAGAAACATTATTCGAAGTAAGCTTATCAGAGTGCATAGTAGATGATGAATTAGTAAATTTCATACCAAACCATGATACAAACACAGCCAGCAACAGTTATACTTTGAACGGGTGCTTATACGAAGAAAATACTAATAGATGTGATAGTCAAGGAATATGTTCACTAAAATTAGACTTATTTAAATGCGCAGAAGGATTCGAACCATCATGCACAGCATCAGGAGCAAAATGCGGGAATTACGACACGCAATACGTAGAAATACAACTAGAATTACTACCTCCTGCAAACAACCAAAAAGGAGAAATGCCTAACGGAGATGGAAACGATGAATTCGAAATAATCACAATAGAACCATTCCGCATATTACTAAAAGATTACATAAAACAACCAAATAACTTAGAATTAAGCCAATTATTTAACTGCGACCAAATACAAGGATTAACATACCCTGTTAATTAAAAAAATAGAATAATAACAAAAAAACAATAGACGAAGGCAAAAGATTTATAAACAATAAAAAATAGATAAATTAATAAATAAATAAGAAGAAAACACGTTATAAAACGCGTTAAAAAAAGAAGGGTGTGTTCATGAACAAAAATAACTTCTCAAAAACAACTATAAAGGTAGTGCTAGCACTAATCATAATATCAACAATAATACTAACAACTAATGAAGCAAAAGCACAAACAAATCAATGGTGCGTATATGAAGATACGGACGGATTATTATATTATGCATCTATTCCTAGTGATATAAGTAGCGAAGATTGTACTGGAACTACGAATCAAGGCGTAGTTATATCTACTGATAATCCTGATTTGGGATGTTGTTGCTTAGATCCTATCAAACATTGGCCTCAAGAATTATGTGCTAAACACGAAACGATTTGGAAACTTGATTCTGATTCAAGTCAATGTGATCAAATATGTGGCGCATATACCTTTTTTCAAGTAACACTAACACTAGATTTTAACCAATTCTTAGTTCAAAATGATGAACTAATGACTATGTCTGGTTCATACACAATAGGAGGAAGAACAGGAACTTTTAACGTTGATGATGATTCATTTACTGTGCCTAATATACCTGAAGGAACTCATGACATAAATATTGTTGTAAATTTCGAATCAGCATCAGGATTTAAAGGAACAAGTTGCTCAGGAAGCTTAAATCAACAAATAATTGATGAAAACAAAGCATTCATTATTTCAATAGTAAGTTGTACATTAACAAGTGGACTAAGTGGCGAATCAGGAACAGGACAAAAATATAATTTAACTTTGACAACAACATACACGGGATTAGGAACACAAACACCAACCAGTCCATCAATAACATATTCATTAAAAAACACGGAGAATATTGTTGTAAAAACAGGAATACTAACTCAAGATAATAAAATAACAGATATCTCAGAAGGAACTTATAATTTAGAACTAATAACGAACTTCAGATTATCAAATAATCATTATTCTTGCAAAGGCGAAAAAAACAACATACAAATAGAAAAAAACGAAGAAGAATCAATAACGCTCACATGTACACTAACAGGAAATTATGATTGTGAAGAAGACGAAACATGTACTCTAATCTGCGAAGAAGGATACGAATTATCAGGAAATGATTGCGTGCCTGAAGACGGAGACCCGACAACACCAAGTGATTGTATACCTCAATGGAGCATCCAATGGGAATATCCTCTTAATCAATGCGGAACAGGAACAATCATAGTAACTAACACTTGTGGGATGTCTAACCAAGAATTAGCTGATGCAGGAGTTCCACAATCAGTAGAACCTGTTCTTTGCCCAGAAGATCCATCAGACCCAGAAGACTTAGAAACTTGCGGAGATGGAGAATTACAAGATCATGAAGAATGTGAATACAGAGGACCAAACGGGCCTATATTCAGAAACGGAAATACATGCGCTGAATACTATAATAATCCTAATCAAGTAGGTAACTTAATATGTACAAATTATTGTAAAATAGAAACTTCTTTCTGCGACGTTTGTCCTACAATGCCATCAGGATGTTCATCAAGCCTTCAATGTAATCAATGCAGTGTGTGCGCAGAAGCACCACTATGTAAACCAGTTTGTTCAATAGAAAGATTAAACGATTTCAGAATAAACGCGCCTATAATCCCTATTTTTAACGAAGTAATAGGACTAAGATTCTCATGGACAATAGATAATCATTGCAATTCAACAATAAAAATAAGAAGATGCATATCACAAGAAGCAAACACTAATTGTGCTCCAGCAATTACAGGAACAGAACTAACATCAATCCCCGCAACTAATTCACCATACTTAGATACGGCTTTTGAACCTCAACACGGAGGAAAAGATGTTTGTTATCAATTAACATACAGAGAAAGAATAGAAGGACAACTAGTAACAAAACAAACAGAAATAGTATGTCAAAAATTACCACATTTTGAGTGTCTAAATAACGGAGGCGCAAACTTTTGTTACGACACAATAACTCCTGCTAGTTGCAATAGTAACACAGGACAATTAAATTTAGGAAGCGAATGTACAAACGCGGTTTGCGTGAATCCATCAATAATGAATGGACAAATAATAAACGGAGAAGCATGGTGCCTAAACGTAGAAATCTGTGATAGTTGCAGTGGTCCCTTCGGAGTTTATTCATATCAAAGCGAAACCTTTGACGCGGACTGCGATTTCAGAACAACCCTTGCTTGTTTCAGAGAAGATTATTCTAATAGACAAACAATAAAAGGAAAATACAATCCTTGCTCAGACATACAAAGTTGTTATGATTACAAAACAGAATATACTTGCGAACAAAACACTTGCGGAACAGTAGGACTTAACGATTGCGAATGGAACCCATTAACAACCAATAACGAATTAGGAATAGGAGTGTGCAGACCAATAAACGAAGAAGAAAGAGATTGTAAAGCATGCGACGAAAACCACTTATTTGGAGAACACTGCCCAGAATACTTATGTAACTTATACGGTGATTGTTACTACAACGCGGAACCAGAAAAAACAAGTAACGCATTCATAGTCAATCAATATTACTGCAACAACAAATACGAAGTAGGATGTGAAACCTACAATGATAAAGAAGAATGCGAAGGAAACTCAGAATACGAACTAGATGTTAGTTATTCATTATTAATATCAGGAAGTTTTGCTAGAATAAGCGGAACACACAACATACTTGCCGAATCAAACGATCCTTTAACCTTAAAAAAATGTGTTTGGAACGGAGAAACTTGTGTGAGAGACGCTTCATACCAAAAAGAATACAGAACACAAGAAAACATGCATTATTTAGAATCAGACTGTGAAAATAATAAACAAAGCATTGAATGCTTAACAAATTTTGAAAACCCAAATACAACTATTTACATAGGCGCAGAAGAAATGCAAAATAAGACTTATTCCTTATGGCAATTAACACACGTACTAGGAATAAACACATCAGAACAAGTCAAACACACATATTTCTCATTAAATAAAACAAATAATGAATATCCTAAAATGGTTCAACAAATATTTAGGAATAATGTAAATAATCTAGAATTAGATAATCCAACTCAGTATTTTTTAAGATATTATTCTATGGATGAGTCAAACAACTTAGAACAAATAAAAACTAAAAGAATAATGTTATTACCAGAACTAAACATTTCAATAAGTCATAACATAGTAGGCGCGTATTTAGAAGAAGCACAACAAGTAGTATCAAATCTAACAGTGACTACAACAACACAAACACCTAGCTACGAATTCTTATGCAAAGCAGAACTATTACTAGAAGACCAAGATGAATACTTACCAATAGGAGAAAAAATAACAAGAACCTCGAACGACGGACAAATAATTTGGGATTCATACAAATCATTAGTAGATGGACAATACTTTTTTAACGTGACTTGCTGGGATGAATACCAAAGAGGATACCACGAAATAAAACCAATATTAATATCAATGGATGACACAATAACTGATCCAACACCAAGAGGCGTAACACTACCACGAAATCCTGATTTAGAAGTATCAATAAGAACAAAAGAAAACGCGGATTGCGAATTAATCTTCGAAAAAAACGTATCAAACGGAGAAAATCATGAATTAGGTGATAGTATAAATTTAATAGCCTCACAAGGTGGAAAATTACACACGAATAACATTGACGCGTCAATCGAAGGAGTATACATACTAAGACCAAAATGCACATTCACAGGAACAATACCTCAAGGAGTGCCTGATAACGGAGAATTCATAGGAAACAACGGAGACTTAGTATACTTCGCAATAGACAAAACACCGCCTCAACTAAGACTAATAGATGTAAACAAAACAATCTACAACGAAGACCAAGAACCAGTAGATTACACTAATTCAACAATTGCAAAGAACAGCATAGAATTATTATTTGAATGCAACAAAACAATACCTGGACTAGTACAAGGACCAAGAGATTTATCATCACCATGCGCACAACCAATAACTTACGAAATAATACACAACAAAGGCTTCGGAGATGAATTAAAAGAAACAAACACAGTAAGCTTCGGACAAGGATTCACAGTAACAGCACCAACAACATTCACAAACATATACTTAAACGTTACAGTAAGTGACTTAGTAGGAAACACAAAGAATCATAGGATATTCCTAAACCTAAGAAGCGACGCATTACAAGGAATGCCACAAATCATAATATACGACGCGGGACAATCCTAATTTAATTATTATAAGAGGGGAGATATGAAGAAATTACTAATAGTATTAGTACTAATAATGACATTACTAATACAAACAAACGCATTAACACCGGATCAATGGTATGTTAAAGGACCTAAAGCATTAGATTTATCAGGAGATGAAATAGAAGATTCTCTAGTTATAACTTTTTTTCAACTAAAAAGAGAAGAATATGACATATCAAGACCAACAATAAATGTAACGTTTGACGAAGAAGTAGAAATAATAAATTTTAATTTAATAAGACTTGACGGATTATCCACAGATAATTGGTGGTTAAACAACAAACAAGTAGGACCAGTAGAACCAGAAAATTATTCTTCATTACCAAACCCTGACGAAATATGGTCAGCTACTGAAGAACAAATAACAAGAATACAAAGCAACTCAAACTCATACAGACCTGATCATATATTATCGAACGGAATATATTTATTTAGAGTACAAGGATTCAACGAACCAAACCTAACAATAGATGTAAGAACAGTATTCAAAATAAATGTTTCAGCAATGAACTTCTGGGTTATAGATCCAAGCACAACACAAATACAAAAACCAGACTTCGCAGTATCAAACACAACAACTTTTAATTTAACAATAGAAACAGAAAGACAAGCCACGGGGTGCGCATACGTAACTAACAGACCAAACAATTTAGGAATAGCATATTCTAACGCGCTAAATAACCCAAATCAAATATTCATAAATACAACACAACACAACACAACTTTCAAAATAGAAATAACAGACGGACCAGGATTCGCATACGAAAACGGATTCAAACAATTATACGTTATATGTGAAGAAAGCACTGAGCCTCCAAGATACTCCTACAAAAACATAAGATTCTCAGTCATAACAGAACCACCAACAATAAACATAACAGCGTTCCCAGAAACAATTATAGATGCAACGAATCCATCAAGCAACATACAAATAGAAACAAATCACTTCACAACATGCACAATTGATTACAACGACGCAGAACTTCAAAACAACCAAAAACCAACATATTCACTAAAACCAACTTTAGAATTTACAAGCGAATCAGCATACAAAACAATTCATAATGACATAATACAATTTCAATCATCACCAGCACTCATAGAATTTGAATTCACAATAAACTGCACGAACCTAGCAGGATTATCAAATACATCAACACAAAACATAACAATAAAATATGATGACCTAAGAAAATTTAATTTTACTTCACCCATAGGAACATTAAACACAAAAAAAATAAACGTTTCAGGACTATACATAAGAAGAAACGCGAATTGTGAAGCAATAATAAATGATGAACAAACAAAACACGCACTCACATTTAAAGGACTACAAAATAACGGTTACTACAAATACGAAAAAGAAATACAAACAACCCTAGAAGACGGAAACCACAAAGTATACGTAAAATGTGATTACATGCAATTTCATGACGAACAATCATTCATAATAAACACTAGACCAATGAGTTTGTGGATAACAAATCCTATAACAACTGAGATAAACAAACCTTTCTTCGCAGTATCAACTCAGAACGAAATAGAAATAGAAATAGAAACAGAAAGAAATATTAACGAATGCAGATACGGATTATTCCTACAAGGAGGAAGCACAGCAACACCAACACCGAGTCAACTACCAGGACTATATAATTTCTTCACAAACACCCTAGAAAAAGAATCAAACAAAGAACTAAAAATAACAAGCTTTGATATGAATTCAGGAACGAATCTTCTAAATATACACGGAATACAACTATATCCTTTACACATAGTATGCAACGTATCAGATCCACTACCCGGACAAAGCACATACTTTTATGAAAGACTAGGATTCAGAAAAATAACAACGACACCAAAAATAGAAATAACTGCTAGTCCATCAAAAATATGGAGCTCAGACTTCACATCATCAACAATAACACTAACAACTCCAGGACAACAAACAACATGCGAAATAACACCCCGTTCTAGTCAAGAAGCCATACACACAATAGATGAAAAATTTCAAGGACTAACAACATCACCATCAAATTATGAAGAAACAAGAACAGGAACAATACAATTCACAGCTGTACCATCAGCCAACATAAATTTAGAAGTAGAATGCACAAACCTAGCAGGACTAAAAAACACAACGACGTTTAACATAGAAATAGCTCACGGAGACTACTTAGAAATAAAAAAACCAGAAATAGAAGGATCAAACAAAATAAACATAGAAGCATTATTTTCATCACAAAACGCGGAATGCGAAGCATGGTTCAATGAAGCAATAACAACAAAAAGAACATTAAACAAACAAAGCACGAATCAACAAACAGGACTAACAAGTTATACACTAAACAACGTAGACACAGGATTACCCGACGGACAACACACAATAACTGTTAAATGTGACAACGCACAAGAAAACAAAGAATTCAGCATAGATATGACTCCGCCAACAAACATAGGAATAACACTAAACAATGAATACGCAAAAACATGCACGAACTTCGAAGACGAAAACAAATTCGAAGTAGCATTCACATCAAAAGACGCAACAGGAGTAACAAAATACGAATATGAATTAGTCGCAGAACCAAACCAACCAGTAACATTCCCAAGACTAACAGGAACAATTAACTGCGAAGATAACTGTGACGAAAGCAGTATTAACGAAGTCATAACACAAATAAATATACCTGCACAAATAATAACATACTTTACACAAGGAAGCCCAAACACGGATTATAACGAAGTAAACGCGAAAATAAGAGTTAAAGCAACAGACAAATTCAATAAAGTAAGCACGTGGCAAGAAAAAATAATAACATTCACAACTAACGAACACATAACGTGCTACTCATCACTAAACATATGGGTAACAACACCAACCAACACAAACGTAATAAAACCAGACTTCGCAGTATCAAGAACACCACAAGGAAACCTAGCTCTAGAAACACAAAGACCAGTAGAAGCATGCATATACGATTATAGCTCATTAACACAAAATATAAAACAAAAATACCAAGAATACGTAGACGCAGGAAACGCAATACAACCAAATCAACAAGGACAAATAATAATACCTGACTTTAATTTCGCAACAACAACTCCTTTAATAAGACATCATTTAAACCCAGAATTAAGTCTTAGAAAAATAGAAGTAATATGCAAAGAAACAAACGAAGAATACTCTTTCAAAAGAATATACTTCAACCATTTAACAACTAATCCTGACATAACAGCTCAAGTAAATCCAGAAATAGTAAGAAACAAAGCAGTACCACAATCAGAAGTAACAATAACAATAAACAACGGACCAACACAAGGAGCAGTATGCTTCCTAGAATTTCAAGGAACACAAAGTCATTACCCAACACACAATTTATTATCACAAACAAATTTTAACGCAATACAAAATTATTCAACAAACATAAAAGACACACTAATATTCTCAACAGCTATTCCAATAAGAAACTTAGATTTCACAGTTAATTGTACGAACTTAGCAGGACTATCAACAAAAACACAACCATTAAACATAAAAACTAATTTATCAGACGAATTATTCATAGAAATAAGATCACCAATACGAAACAATTGGTACTCAAACTCACTAAACGTAGACATACTATTCTCAGGATTTGACAAAACATGCAACGCGTGGTTCAACAGCGAAACCACTAAACAACCACTAACAAGAACAGGAACAATACAAGGACTACAAAACTATCAAAGACTAATAACAATAACTAATTTAGAAGAAGGACAAAACACACTAAGAGTACAATGCGAAGGAATGGAAACAACAGAAACAACCACTTTCTACAAAGATAACCAACCACCACACAACTTACAACTAGAACTACTAAACGAAAAAGAATACACTTGCTCACATTCACTAATACAAGGAGAAATATCAGCACAAGACGACGGCTCAGGAATAAACAGATACGAAATAGAACTAGAATACACAGGAAACAACAACGCACAAAGCTTTGAAAAAGTAACAGAAACAATATACCAAGATGGAACCGCGATATTCCAAATACCAGTACCATCAAAAACACTAAGTTACCTAGCAAGTAACGTTTTAAGCCAAGTACCAGCGAAACTAACACTAAAAGCATACGATGAAGTAGGACTCTCAGCAACAAAAACAAAAAACATACAAATAACAACGAACGCTTACGCGGAATGCCTAGACTCAATAAAAATGTGGGTGGAAGAACCAGCAAACCACAGCATAATAAGACCTGACTTCGCAATGTCAGATAAAGACATATTTAACCTAACACTAAGAACAGAACACCCAGTAGAAGAATGTAAATACGACAGAGACATAAATCCTGCAATATCAATAGAAAACATGTATGACAACTTAAGATACACATTCAAACAAGAAACACAAGACAAATACGTAATAGAAAACCTAAACTTCGCAGAAGCAACCACATATTATTCGCAAGTAATAAAACACGGAATAACATTCAGAAAAATAGCGGTACTATGCAAACAAAGAGTTGAACTAACACAAGGACAATACTATTATGACTACGCATACAAAGAAATATACTTCAACGTAATAAAAGAACCACCACAAATAAGAACAAACGCGTTCCCAGAAGTAGTAGTAGACCACATATTTAACCCAGCATCAGAACTCACAATAAACATACTAAACGGAAACACACAAGCATCCGCGTGCAGAATAGAACTAGATGACTTACCAGAAGAATTAGGAGGTGGAAGCAACCCAGAATATTCTTATAACATGTACCCCATGGATTTCACACACATAAATAATTATTCAACACAAATAAAAGACATAATAAAATTTGCAAGTTATCCAGCACCATACAATTTCACGCTAAACATAACATGCACTAACCTAATAGGAAGATCAAGCAAAACCACCCAAAAAATAAAAGTAGACTACGACGATAAATTAAACTTTAAACTAATAATGCCGCCATCAAAATACCTAAACACAAAAACAATGGATTTCACAGGAATATACGTACAACCAGACGAAAATTGCTACGTTAATTACACAACTACGCAACCACAAACACTACTTTATACAAACGAACAAAACATCCTAGGATATTACTTATACGAAAAAAAAGAACTAAACACAGGACTAGAAGACGGAACACACACAATACTAGGCTCATGCGAAGGACTAACACAAGAACAATCATACCAAGGACAAATAAGAATAGACACAGTACCTCCTTACAATTTAACAATAAACACGGACTCAAACACATACACATGCTCAACAGAAAGAATACAAGCAACACTAAAAGCACAAGACGAATTATCAGGAATAAGCCACTACGAATACAACATAACTCATGTATCAACAGAACCAGCATTCAACCCAATAACAAGATCAACAAGCACAGGAACACTAAACGAAAGAATAACAGCACTACAAGTACTAGAAGGACAAAAAATAAGAATAACAGCGAAAGCATTCGATAACGCAGGAAACTCAATAACACAAACAAAAGAACTAACCATATCCAACAATTCATTAACAGCCTGCGACGTAACACCACCAATAATAAGAGTAAACACAACACAAAAACAAGACAAAACATGGGACGTACTAGTAAATTGCTTCGACGCACACAGCGGATGCAAACCACAATACACATACAGCGTACACACAAACATATCAGAACAATGCAAATTTGACAACACAAAACCACTAGGAGAACTATTCAGAATAACAGATTCTTCAAAATACTGCGCGAAAGTATGCGACAACAACAATAACTGCGCACAAAAAACAGACCTACTAGAAACAGCACAACCACAACACTGCTTCAACACAATAAAAGACGGAGACGAAACAGACACCGACTGCGGAGGATCTTGCTTAGCATGCGAAGTAAACAAAAAATGCATAATTAATTCAGATTGTAAATCAAACTATTGCTTATTAGGAACATGCACGGTAACAAGCTGCACAGACGGAATACGAAACGGACTAGAAGTAGGAATAGACTGCGGACAAGCATCAGGATGCGGAAAATGCCCATTAGAATCAACATGTGACCACGACGTAGACTGCGAATCAGGAAACTGCTTAAACGGAACTTGTAATCCACCAGCGTGTGATAATAACAAAAAAGACGGAGACGAAACAGACATAGACTGCGGAGGATCAATTTGTGAACCTTGCAAACTAGGAAATAAATGCTTAGAAAACAAAGACTGCGAATCAAACTATTGCTCAAACGGAACATGCAGAGACCCATCAACACAAGACCCAACAATAACAAGACCAACAACAAAAAAAGAAACAAACACACCAGGACTAATAATGCTAATACTAGGAGTAGTACTAGGAGGCGTCGGAGGAACATTACTATACTTAGAAACGCAGAAAAAAACACTTCAAGGACAAGAACAACAAACACAAACAATGAAACAAGCAATATCCTTAGACGTACCAAAAGTATCAACCTTGAATAACGCAAAAAAAACAAGAGAACTAACACCAGACGAAATAAGACTAAGAAAACAAGCATGGGAACGAGCACTAAAACTCAAAAGCAAAAAAAGAGAAGACACACTAAGCGCGTTTGACAAAGAAGAACAAACAAACGAAACAAAAACAGAAACAAAGAAAGAAGAAACAACAGAAATAAAAGAAGAAAAAGAAAAAGAAAAAATATTCACAAAAGAAGACAAAGCAAAAGAAGCAGTAGACGAATACGTAGACATACTAACACTAAAAGGAAAAGAAACAGACGACTTCGAAAAACTCAAAAAAACAACGCAGAACACAGAAAAAGGAACAACGAAACCAACAACACAAAAAATAACGAACAAAAAAAATTCAACTAATCCAACAACTAAAAAA